>DASQVF010000499.1:0-10086 GCA_035640915.1 Propionibacteriaceae bacterium | reverse complement strand
GCAATACCTACGACCGGGTCGGAGGCCCGTTCAGCAACTACACACCGTGAGTTGCGCCGTCGGACCACCGGTACATCCGCGACAGGGCACCCGGCCCCCAGGGCCCGTGCAAAGTTAGCTTCGCTCAGCCTGATCTGGGGTTATGGTCACCAGACGTCGGAGTTGGTCCTCCTGGGCAACCACTGTGCCCTCCACCTGCATGGTGAAGATTCGACTCCTGCCCAGGTCAGAGCGACCTGGCGGTGGCTCTGTCGACGCGACGACCCAGATTCGGCACCGGATCGCAGCCTCTCTACGCCAGAACCCGATTCGCCGTCGCCGAATACATCGAGGTCTTCTACGACCGGCGCAGGCTGCACTCCACCCTGGGCTACCGAACCCCGCTCGAAGCCCTCCCGGACCACCGCACCGCGGCAACCGCTGCGGCCTGATCACGCGAGGACCTGTCCAAGATCCTTGACACAGCTCAGGGACTGGCTCAGCGTGCGGGGCCGGGGGGTGCTGTGCCGGCGGCGTACTCCTGCAGCGGAACGTTTCCCCCCGACCACGCCTTCATTACTGGATCGACGATGCGCCAGGCCTCCTCGACTTCGTCCCCGCGGATGAATAGCATCGGTTGATTGTTCAGCATCTGCAGGATCAGGTGCGCATAGGCGGGAAATTGAGGTGGCGCGGAGCACGCCTCGAGCTGGCAGCTCTGGGTGGTCCGCTCCGGGCCGTTGAGCGTCGTACCCAGGCGCACGTACGGCTCCTTCAGCCCGAGCCGGAGGACATTCGGTTCCACTCCGGGCCACCGGTCGAGCACGTAGCGGGGCAGGGGACGGAAGTGGAGAGCGATCTCGGCGGAGGGCACCGGCTGAGCCTTGCCCGACCGCAGGGTGAACGGCACACCGGCCCACCGCGGGTGGTTCACCTCGACGGTTAGAGAGGCGTAGGTCTCGGTGTTGCGGCTGGGGTCGACGCCGGGCTCGTCGACGTAGGAGGGCACCTGTCGTGATCCGATGCTGCCGGCGGTGTAGCGGGCGCGAACCGATGTGCTACGTATCCGCTCCGGCAGCGGTGTGGCCACTGACCGCAGCGCCTCGACCCGCACGCTGCGGAAGGAGTCGGCGTCCAGGCGGGCCGGGGTTTCCATGAGGACCAGCGTCATGACCTCCATGAGGTGGTTTTGCACCATGTCCTTCAGGGCGCCGGCGCCGTCGTAGTAGCGCGCACGGCCCTCCAGGGTCAGGGTCTCCAGCCAGCTGATGTCCACTCGCTCAACGTGCATCGCGTTCCAGATCGGCTCGAAGATTCGGTTGAGAAACCGCAGGGCAATGACGCGGTGAATGAGCTCGTTGGACAGGAAGTGATCGATCCGGAAGATCGTGGGTTCGGGCAGCTGGAGGCGGAGAATCTCGTTGAGCTGCCGCGCCGAGGTGAGGTCGGAACCGAAGGGCTTCTCGATCGCCAGCGCGTCCGAGGTCCTCAGTCCGGTGGTGGCCAGGGCCGACAACGCGGACGGCAGCAAGAACGGCGGCAGCGCGAGGTAGACCAGCGTGTCCGGATGGTCCTCGCCGATCACTCGGCGCACGTCCTCGGCGCTGGTGACGTCGGCGGACTGGTAGCTGAGCATGCGTACGACGGCATCGCGGGTGGCCGCCGGCACGGCGGCGTGCTCTTTCAGCTCGGCGGCGATGTGCGCACAGAAGTCCTCGGTTGAGCGGTCGGTGCTGGCGCAGCCGACGATCCTCAGGCCCGGGGACAGGAGCCCGGCCTCGGTCAGCTGAGCGACGGCCGGCATCAGCAGGCGGCTTGTGAGATCGCCGGAGGCACCGAAGATGACCATTCGCTCAATCATGAGATCTCGCCTCTCGAATCATCGCGCTTCGGGTTGTCGCGCGATTTGGGGTCGTTGCGGGGAGAGGTCAGGCGGGTGCTGGCGTGGGTGGCGGGCCCGCAAACTGTGAGCAGGGGGGACCCGTGTCCTCGGGGCTGGCTGCTGGCGCGGTCGGTGCTCCTCGAGGACGGCGCCCAGCAGGGCGGACCCGAGCAAGATGACGTGGAGCGCTGTCAGCCAGGAGAGCAGGATGAACCCGGTGCCCAGCGGCCCGTACTCGCGGACGTGCTGAGTGATCGAGGTCGACAGGTAGACGCCGGCCGCCAGCCGCAGGCCGATCAGCCCTATCCCGGTGGCGATCGCCGCGGGCAGCAGCCGGCGCAAGGGCACGCGACCGCTCAGCAGGAGGTGTGGGTCCACCAGCTCCACCGAGTGGACCGCGGGAGTCCCATGGCGACCAGCAGGACGGTTCGGACCCCAGCCGGTGACGAGTGGCGCCGAGGCCCCGACAGGGCTCCGCCGAGAACGAAGGTCGTCAGCCACAGCCAGCGGCGCCACAGTATTCGTCGACCGAGGGGGGCAGACGCCCGGCGATCTCGTGGCCATGGTGGAAGGCCTTGGGCCAGGAGTGGGCCGACAGGAGGGTGAGTAGTGCACCGAGTTCCGTGCTCGTTTCACGAACGGTGTTCCGGGCGGAGAGCAGCAGTTGCAGGTCCTTGGTCGCGGCTGCGGACAATCCGAGCGTCGGACCCACTCCTCGCCCCCGCCGTCGGTGGCGCCGAGGGTCAGCAGGGCTAGTGCGTGGCCACTGCTGGGATCAGCAGCAGGAAGGCCGGGGCGGCGAGGGCCATTGCCTGATTGATCAGGTGACCTCGGCGGTACAGGTGGCCTCCGGTGGTGCGGTCGAGGCGCTCGCGGGTCCGCGTGTATCGGTTGGCGGACGCTCGGATCGTTCACGACGACTGCGCCGCCGCGATCACCCGCTGCCTCTGGCAACACCGACGTCGTTCGGCTGGGATTGCTCACCGAGCGTCACCGTCGCGCCGCGCATCGAGTGCCTCGTTGAGGGTGACGGCGGCCTCAATGAGTGCAAGGTGGGTGAAGGCCTGCGGGAAGTTGCCGATCTGCTCGCCGGTCGCATCGATCTCCTCTGAGTAGAGGCCGAGGGGGCTGGCGTAGGTGACCATCTTCTCGAACGCGAGCCGGGCGTCGTCGAGCCGGCCGCTGCGGGCGAGTGCGTCGACGTAGAGGAAGGAGCACAGCGAGAAGGTCCCCTCCGAGCCGGCCAGGCCGTCGGGCGAGGTCTCGGGGTCGTACCGGTAGACGAGGCTGTCGGCGACGAGCTCCTCCTCGATTGCGCGCATCGTGCTGGTCCACAGGGGGTCGTGCGGGGTCATGAAGCCGACCGCGGGCATGCGGAGCAGGGCGGAGTCCAGCACCTCGTCGTCGAAGTGCTGAACGAAGGCCTGCCTCCGCGTGCTCCAGCCATGGTCGTGGATCTGCTCGTAGATCTCGTCGCGGGCGGCGGTCCAGCGGCCGAGATCCGCCGGGCGCCCGTGCCGCTGAGCCAGCCGGATCCCGCGGTCGAAGGCCACCCAGCTCATCAGCCGGCCGTAGGTGAAGTCCTTGCGTCCGCCGCGGGTCTCCCAGATACCCTCCTCCGGCTGGTTCCACTGTCCGGTGAGCCAGTCCAACAGACCCCGGATCTCCTGCCAGCCGCGGTGACCGATCGGCAGACCGCACCGATCGGCGAGGAAGAGGCTGTCCATGGCCTCGCCGAAGACGTCGAGCTGCAGCTGACCGGCGGCGCCGTTGCCGATGCGGACGGGTCGCGAACCGCGAAAGCCCACCCAGTGCTCCAGGCACTCCTCCTCGATCTCGGCCGATCCGTCGACCCGGTACATGATCTTCAACCGTTCGCCGTCGCCCGCCCGTGCGGTGACCCGGTCCCGCAGCCACACGGCGAACCCCACCGACTCCGCCACGAAGCCGAGGCGGAGCAGGGCGCTGACCGCGAGGGCGGCATCCCGGACCCAGGTGTAGCGGTAGTCCCAGTTGCGCTCGCCGCCGACCTGCTCGGGCAGGCTCGTGGTGGGAGCGGCAACCAGCCCACCGGTCGGCGCGTAGGTCATCAGCTTCAGCGTGATCGCCGACCGCTGCACCGTCTCCCGCCACCGTCCGGTGTAGGTCGACCGGGCCAGCCAGGAACGCCAGTACGCCACGGTGTCGTCGAACAGCCGGTGGACCTCGGCCACCCGGATCTCCCGCGGTGGTCCGTCGGCGCCGAACTCCAGCACCACCCCGCGGACGTCACCAGCGGTGAGTGCGATGGCTGCGTGGACGTCGCCGTCGTGGAGACCGACGTCCGTCAACAGCCGCGGGTCGTCGGGCTCGCGCACCGGGTGCAGGGTCAGCGTCAGTGCGTCGGTGTGGAAGACGGCGCCGTGCTCGGTCCGGTGCACGGTGTGCGGAGAGCGCCCGTAGTCGAACCGGGGCGCGAGCTCGACCGCGAAGCGCATCCGGCCGCGGACGCAGCGCACCATCCGGACCAGGCGGTGTTGGTTGGTCGCCGCGCCATCGGCGGGCGGCATGAAGTCGACCACCTCACCCACCCCGGCCTCGGTGAGGAACCGGGTGATGAGCACGGCGGTGTCCGGGAGGTACATCTGCCGCACTCGGGAGCCCGGGACGGCGGGATGGATCCGGAAGTGCCCACCCCGTGGGTCCAGCAGGCCACCGAACACGCTGGGGGAGTCGAAGCGCGGACAGCACAGCCAGTCGACCGATCCGTCCGTGCTGACCAGGGCGGCCGTCTGCAGGTCCCCGATCAGACCGTGGTCGGCGATCGAGATGTCGGTCATGGTCCTGTCACCGTGCCTCCGCTGTTCCCTGCGCCACCGTCCGGCCGCCGTCGCGGATCACCTCCGCCAGGGCGGGGAACGCCGCCGGGTCGCCATGCGACCTGCGGCAGGTCGGTGCGGCCGCGGTTGTGGTCGGGTCAGCCGCCCCAGATGTCCTCGACGAAGCGGTCGGCCGAGCGCAGTCCGGTCAGCCACGCCTCGGCGTCGGCCTGGGTGGCCGAGGTGCGTTCCCGGTAGATGTGGGTCAGGGAGCGGCGCACGCCGGGGGCGATGGTGGCGGCGTTGCCGCAGACGAGGACGACGGCGTCGCGCTGCAGCAGCTCCCACACCTCCTCGGCGCAGTCAAGCACGGCCTCCTGCACGTAGCGGCCGGGCTGGCCGGGCTCGCGGGAGAAGGCGTGCTCCACTCGGACCAACTCCGCCTGCTCGTAGCCGGCCAGCTCGTCCGTGTAGAGCAGATCGGAGTGCGAGGTGCGGCAGCCGAAGAACAGCAGCGACCGGGCCACCTGCGCCCCCTGGGCTCGCTGGGCCGCGCGCTCCTGGAGGAACCCGCGGAAGGGAGCGACGCCGGTGCCGGACCCCACCATGATCATCGGGATGTGCGGCTCCGGCGGCCGGAAGGCGATGCTCGGCTCGCGCATGAAGACGAACACCGTGCCGTCGACTGGCAGCTGCGCCAGGTGCCCGGAGGCCACCCCGGTGAAGATGCCCGACCCGGAGCGGGCCGGTCCGCGGACCACACCGGTGGTGATGCTGGCCACTTTCGGGCTGACCAGCGGGGACGAGGAGATCGAGTAATAGCGCGGGCGCAGCGGCGGCAGCAGGTCGAGGAACTCCTCGAACGGCACCCGGCAGGCCGGGAACTGCTCGAGCAGGTCGAGCACCGACCGGTTGGGCGCATAGACCTGCGCGCGATAGCGGGCCTGGGCGTCCTCGTCGTCGCCGGTCAGGGCCTCCAAGGCGGCCTTCTGCTCCGGGTCGCCGGTGTGGCGGGCCAGGACGGCGATGTCGTCGCGGCCGGCGACGTCCTGCAGCTCCACGCAGCTGCCCAGCACCCCCAGCAGCGGAGCCGGTTCGTCGATGGGCAGGTGGGTGTGCGTACCGCTATTGGGGATGATGGTCAGGTACTGCCCGGCGTCCAGCCCGAAGCGGGCTATCACCCGGCGGATGAGGTCGATGTTGTTGCGGGGCAGCACCCCCAGGTGGTCTCCGGCCCGGTAGCCGGTGGAGTCGGGCAGGGTGATCTCCAGATGCCGGGTGGAGCGCTCGGGCAGCCCTCCGGGGCCGACCGCGAGCAGCTCCCGGTTGACCCGGACCTGGGCTGGCCGGGCGGCATAGGAGACGATGACCGGGTTGGTGAGCTGCCGGTTGGTCAGTGTGATCGACAGCCGCGGCCCGGCCGGTGCGCTGGCGGCGACCTCGTCCGGCAGGCCGAGCGCCGTGACCATCTCCGCCCACAGCTCGGCGTGCCAGCCGCGGTAGGCCGCGTCGAAGTCACCGGCCGCGTCGCCCTCCCCGCGCGGGGCCACCCGCCGCCCGCCGTGCGCCGCCAGCTGCTCGTCCAGCAGGGTCGGCACCGCCTGGTAAGTGCTGGCCCACTCGGTGCTGCCGCAGCCGAACACGCTGTAGGAGACCGCCCCGGCCGCCCCGGCCGGCGCGTTGGCGATCCACCGAGTGAACGCCGTCGCGTTGTCCGGCGGCAGCCCGTTGTAGGACGCGCATACCACCAGCAGACCCCCATCGCGCGGCAGGTCGTCGACGTGCTCGTCCAGCGGACCGATGGTGACGTCGAACCCCCGGTCGGTGCCCTCCTGCGCCAGCCGGTTGGCGATCGCCTCCGCCGTCCCCAGGTTCGACCCGAACAGCACCGACAGCCGGGTGCCGTGCCGGGCTACCGACACCGGTGCCGGCTCCCCGAGCGGGACGGCCTGGCCGGTCGTGGCCTCCGCCGGCGGTGCCGACCGGTCGATCCGCACGTCGGGGCGGAGCAGCACTTGGATGCGGAAGTCCTCCGGCTTCACCGTCAGCGCCTGCTTGACGTGCAGCTGGTAGTCCAGGTGGTCGACGAGCTGAAAGCGCTGCAGCAGCATGCCCAGCACCAGCGTCGCCTCCTGCAGGGCGAACTGCCGCCCGATGCACGCCCGCTGCCCGGTGCCGAAGGGGAGGTAGAGGTGCGGCGGAAGATCCGCCATCCGCTCCGCGGCGGTGTGGTCGGGGTTGAACTCCTCGGCGTCCGCTCCCCACACCGACGGGTCCCGGTGCAGTGCGGGGGTGAACACCGTGATCGAGGTACCGGCGGGGAGGGCCCACCGGCCGCCGATGACCTCGTCCCGGTACGGGTAGCGGTTGAAGGCCGGGACGGTGGGTCGCAGCCGCAGGGTCTCCTGGAGCACCTGCCGCACGTAGCGCAGCCGTTGCACCTGGTCGAACGTCGGCTGCGCCGCCGTCCCCAGGATCTCATCGGCCTCGGCGCGGGCCCGCTCCAGGTACCGGGGGTTCTTCAGCAGGTAGTACAGGGCGAAGGACAGCAGCCCGGAGGTCGTCTCATGGCCGGCGACGAGGAAGGTGATGCACTGCGCGCGGATGTTGTGATCCGGCAGGCCCTCCCCGCTGGCCTTGTCGACGCCAGTGAGCATCCGGCCCAGCAGGTCGGTGTTGTCGGCGGCGTCGCCCTGGGCGCGGCGCTCGGCAATGACCCGGTCGACCAGAGCGTTCAGAAAGTCCCGGTCCTCGTCGAGCTGCCGCTGGGCGCGAATCCGCAGCCGGGTCTGGATCGGCAGCTGGGTCGTGCGAGCCTGCGCTTCGGCCAGCATGCGCATCATCGCCTCGACGAACGGGTGTGGGGTGTCGCGGTAGAAGGAGTTGAACCGGTAGCCGAACCCGCACAGCGCGATCGTGTCCAGCGTCAGCCGGGTCATGTCGGCCGGGACGTCGACCTCCTCGCCCGGGTTGAGCCGCGTCCACTTCTCCACCAGCTGCTCGGCGATGTCGATCATCATCGGCGTGTAGTCCCGCATCGCCTGCAGGCTGAACGGCGCCATCAGGATGCTGTGCGCCCGCTGCCACAACGGATCCTGCGTCTCGGAGGAGAACAGGCCCACGCTCTCCCCCGACCGGGGCTTGAGTTCGCTGAGCCCGCCGGTGACCAGCTTGTCGAACCGCGCGTCGTCGACGAGGTCTGCGACAAGCTCGGGCCCCGAGACCACCAGCCGGTCCCCGGTCGGCGTGCTGAGCTTGTAGATCGGCCCGTACTCCCGGGCCAGCCGTAGCAGGCTGTCGATCGGCGCGGCGAGATCGAGGTCGCGGATGTTTCCCAGCAGCGGCAGGGCGCGGGGGCCAGGGATCTCGTCGAGGCCGACGGTCGCGGTCATGGGTTACCTCCTGTCGGCCGGCGAACCAGTAGCACGATGCTCACCATCAGCACCCAGGCCGGGAACGCCAGAAGAACTGCGGGATGGAACGTGGTGCTCACGAGCAGCAGGGCGGCCACCACGTAACTGAGGATCACGAGCGGCCGGGGCAGCACCCCGGCGGCACTGGCCAGCCCGGTCGTCGTGAGCATGTACAGGCCGGCGGCTCTGACGCCGTAGACGAAGAGCAGCGTGTACCCGACCGAGTTCAGCGCGCGGGCCACGTCCGGACCTGGCAGCGGGGCGTCCGAGAACTTCGTCAGCAGGGCGATGGCGCCGACGCAGGCCGTGCTGACGAACAACATGCAGACGAAGGTCACGCACGCGGCCAGGTGCAGCCAGTGCCGCGTCTGCGTCCACGAGCCGGGCCGGCGCACCTGCAACAGCGTGCGAGTGCCGACCATGTGCCAGAGGCAGGCGATGCCCGCGAACGGCACGATGTACAGGCCCACCACGCTCAGCGTGGCGGCTCCACCGCCGCGGTAGAAGGCGGTGTAGTCCGCATCCGAGGCCTCCAAACCCGGGGTGGTGGCGACCAGCAGGACGCCCACCACCAGCAGCACCGCGAACACCACGCCGTACCAGCCCGCCTTCCGGGCGTGGTCTTCCAGCCCCGGGCGCTGCTCCACCGTCCTCTCGGAGCCGTCGGAAGGCGCGGAGGTTGGCCGTTGTCGCGTGGGTACACGCATCATCGCCTCCGGCGAGCACCCCGGCCCCGATGCCCCGCACACCGGTCGGGGGTCGAGCCGCGGCTCGGAGGGCCGTGGTCCGGGCCGTTCTACACCCGCCGCCTGGGCTGGACAACGAGCTTCGGCCACGACATAACGGCCTTTGTGGATCCAGATCCCCTACGAACGCAGAACATGCTCGCGTCCTGACACCGAGCCGGGCTCTGACCTGCCGCTCACGTGCTGTGGTCGTGCGCTCGCGTGACACGATCAGAGCCGGGAGCGGAACGGCCCCGGTGCACCGGCCTACCCGCCGACATGCTCGGGGCCCACTGAACGCCGAGCAAGTATCGCCAGACCCGCGTGGTCGGTGTTCCTCCCGGCACAGCAGCGCCCGGCGAGCGTCGACGTGACCGGGCAGTGATCCAGCCCCGAGAGGTCGCGTGGCCCACAGCCTCCCGGCCTACCGACCGGGATCATCGGCGTCCTGCTGATGGAGACTTTCCCGGTAGCGGTCGACTGGCGGATCGGGGGCGACACGCCGACAGCGGACAGATGACCGGGATGAGCGCCGGACCCCGGTCGGAGGGACGTCTTCTCACGGGATGTCCACCGCTGAGGTCCTGCGATGCCTGATCTTGTCACCTACACCGCCGTACTCCCGGTCGCCGAGGAGACCGTGCTGTTCGTGTCGCGGCTGCTGGCCGCCTGTACGGCGCACCGGAGGGGTGCCGCGGCCGCCCGGCCGGGCCAGCATGGACCGGCATGGACGACAACCCCGTGCACCCCGTCCGCGAGTACGTCCTCGGCTCGACCGATCCGGAGATGGCCCGGCTGGCCGCGATCTCCCGGGTGTACGGCCCGATGACCGGCACCTGGCTGGACGCCGCCGGGGTGGGGCCGGGCATGCGCGTCGCCGACCTGGGCTGCGGCCCCGGCGACGTCACGCTGGCCGCCGCGCGGCGCGTCGGGCCGACCGGCTCGGTGGTCGGGGTGGACGACGCCGCCCGCCCGCTCGAGCGCGCCCGCCGCCGGGCGGAGGGAGCGCACCTGGCGACGGTCTCCTTCGAGCAGGGCGACGTGCTCAGCTGGGAGCCGGCCGAGCCGCTGGACGCCGTCGTCGGCCGGTTCATCCTGATGCACCTTCCCGACCCGGTCGCCGCGCTCGTCCGGGCGGCCGAGCTGGTGCGGCCCGGAGGGATCGTCGCCTTCGCCGACGTCGCCCTGAGCACCCGCGGCTCGCTCCCAGAGCTGTCCCTGCTGACGGCGTACAAGGGGTGGTTCCTCGAGACGTTGCGGCGGGCCGGCCGGCCGGTCGACATGGCCCT
>DASQVF010000498.1:0-8044 GCA_035640915.1 Propionibacteriaceae bacterium | reverse complement strand
CATCCTGCTGACCGGGTTCTTCCTGGTGCGCTCCGACGCGATCACCCTTGGCGCGGCTACGGCGGCCGCCTTCTACTTCACCCGGCTGTTCAGCCCGCTGATGATGATGCTCTACCTGCTCGACGAGGCGCAGGCGGCCGGCGCCGCGCTGGCCCGAATGATCGGTGTGACCGACCTGCCGCCGCCGCCCGTCCCGGCGGAGCCGCGTACGCCCCGGGACGCCTCGGTCACCCTGTCCGGCGTCCGGTTCGGCTACGACGACGGGCCGGACGTGCTGCACGGCATCGACCTGACGCTGGCTCCCGGTGAGCGGGTCGCGGTGGTCGGCACCACCGGCGCGGGCAAGACCACGCTGGGTGCCCTCGTCGCCGGCGTCCGGCAGCCGCGGGAGGGTGAGATCCGGATCGGCGGCGTACCGCTGGCCGAGCTGGCCGACCTGCGGCGGCACGTCGTGCTGGTCACCCAGGAGGTGCACGTGTTCGCCGGGACGGTGGCCGACAACCTGCGGCTGGCCCGGCCGGAGGCCTACGAGGCCGAGCTGCGGGCGGCGCTCGACCTGGTCGGGGTGGACCTGGACCTGGCCGCCGTGGTCGGTCATGGCGCCGACGAGCTCAGCGCCACCCACGCCCAGCAGCTCGCCCTGACCCGGCTGGTGCTGGCCGATCCCGACATCGCAATCCTGGACGAGGCGACGGCCGAGGCGGGCAGTGCCGGCGCCCGCGTGCTGGAGGCGACCGCCGAGCGGGCGCTGCGCGGCCGGACCGCGATCGTGATCGCCCACCGGCTGACCCAGGCGGTCGGTGCCGACCGGGTGGTGGTGATGGAGAAGGGCCGGGTGGTCGAGGTCGGTCGCCACGCCGACCTGGTGTCCGCCGACGGCCCCTACGCTCGGCTGTGGTCGGCCTGGACCAGCGCCCGCTGAGGCCGCTGAATCACGTCACGCCACTCCGGTACGGCCGGCGAGACGTTCGGAGCAGAATCACGCGCCGCCCGGGGCATCGGGGTGCACGCTGGTGGTGGCGACGTCCTGCCGGCCGGTCCCGGGCCGCCGGTCCCAGGCCGGAGCCGCTGTCGACCGGCGGACGACCAGCTGCGGTACGCCGTGCGGCGGACTGGACCCGGTGTCCTCCAGCTCGTCCAGCACCACCGTCAGGATGTCGCGGCCGAGGGCGTCGAAGTCCTGGTGCAGGGTGGTCAGCGGCGGCGCGAAGTGGGCCGCCTCGGGGATGTCGTCGAAGCCGAGGATGCTGACGTCGTCCGGGACGCGGACGCCCTGTGCGGTCAGGGCATGGATCAGCCCGAGGGCCATCTGGTCGTTCGCCGAGAACACGGCGCTGAAGTCTCGCCGGTCCGCGATGTCGGTACCGAAGGCGAAGCCGCTGTCGGGGGTCCAGTTGCCGTTGCCCGGGCGCTCGGTCAGCAGCCGGGCCTCGGCCATCTGGTCGCGCCACCCCCGGAGGCGTTCCGTGGCGTCCATGGAGTCGGCCGGCCCCGCCAGGTGCAGGATGCGCTGGTGGCCCAGCTCGACGAGGTGCCGCACCGCCGTCCGGGCCCCGGCGTACTGGTCGATCGCGACCGCGCGGAACGGGCTGCGGGTGGAGGGGTCGACCGCCACCAGCGGCACCTCGAGCTGGAGCGCCTGCACCGCGTCGAGCGCGCTGCGGCGGCCCGCGACCAGAACGACGGCTTCGACCGCCTGGCCCAGCAGGGACTCGACGGCGCTGCGGACCGCGTCGGGCCCAGCGTCGCTCAGGCTGGAGATGCTGACGGTGTACCGCGTGCTGCGGGCCGCCGCGACCACGCCGAGGACGGTGCTGGCCAGCCCGTAGTCGGGGGTGCCGGAGGTGATCAGCCCGATGTTGCGGGTGCGCCGGGTGACCAGGGCGCGCGCGGCGGTGCTGGGTCGGTACCGCAGCTGGGCGATGGCGTCCTCGACCCGCTGCCGCGTGCCCGGCCGGACGCTGGGATGGGAGTTGATCACCCGGGAGACGGTCTGGTGGGACACTCCGGCGAGGCGAGCGACATCGAAGATGTTGGCGGCCCGGGCCCGTGTCTCGTCCCTAGCCACGTCGGCTGACTGACTCCCCACTCGCTCGTTCCGGTGAGCCCATCATGTCCGAACACCGGCATTGGCCCGGGCTCGTCCGGTGAGGACCTTCTGCAGCACGATGAAGATCAGCAGCAGGGCCCCGATGAAGATCCTCGTCCACCACGAGCTGAGCGTGCCCTCGAAAGTGATCATGGTCTGGATCGTGCCCAGGACGAGCACCCCGAGCACCGACCCCAGCACGAAGCCGTACCCGCCCGACAACAGGGTGCCGCCGATGACGACCGCGGCGATGGCGTCGAGCTCGGTGCCGATGGCGGTCAGGCTGTAGCCGGACAGGGTGTAGAAGCTGAACAGGATCCCGGCCAGCCCGGAGCAGAGGCCACTGATCACGTACACCCCGACCTTGGTCCGCGCGGTCGGCAGGCCCATCAGCACGCCCGACTGCTCGCTGCCTCCCAGCGCGTACACGGTGCGGCCGAACCGTGTCGACCGCAGCACGACCACGGCGATCACCACGACCACGAGGGCGATCACGGCGCTGATCGAGATGTCGAGCCGGCCGCCCAGCGGGATGTCGGTCTGGGCCATCGCCACGAAGAACGGATCGGTGATCGAGATCGCCCGGTTGCTGATCACGTAGCACAGCCCGCGGGCCAGGAACATGGCGGCCAGGGTGGCGATGAACGGCTGGACGCCGAAGACGTGCACCATCAGCCCCACCGCGAGGCCGAGCAGCGCCGTCACCAGCAGGACCAGTCCGATCACCACCAACGGTGGCCACCCGGCCTGCAGCAGACTCGCGGCGATCATGGTCGACAGCGCGACCACGGCTCCCACCGACAGGTCGATGCCGCCGGACAGGATGACGAAGGTCATGCCGACCGCCAGAACGATCAGGTACGCGTTGTCGACCAGCAGGTTGAGCACGGTCTCGGGACTGACGAACCCGGTGTAGCGGGTGCCACCGATCGC
This sequence comes from Propionibacteriaceae bacterium, assembly GCA_035640915.1. Taxonomy (GTDB): domain Bacteria; phylum Actinomycetota; class Actinomycetes; order Propionibacteriales; family Propionibacteriaceae; genus Microlunatus. Next base: position 5,022 of record DASQVF010000498.1, on the reverse strand, counting down.
GAACATCAGCACCAGGAGCAGCCCGGTGACCAGGACCGGGCCGTACTTCGGGCTGGTCAGCACACCCCGGGCGGAGCGGGCCACGGCGACGGACCGGGTCCGGGTGGGGGCCGTGAGCGTTGCCATCAGGCCAGCACCTCCTGGTGGGTGCGGGCCAGTCGTCGGCGCCGCCAGGCCACCACGGCCGCGCTGGTCCGCGGGGACTGGAGCAGGCAGACCGCCGCGACCACGGCCGCCTTGAACACCATGGTGGCGATCGGCGGGATCCCGACCGTGTAGACGGTGGTGATCAGGGTCTGGATGACCAGCGCGCCGACCAGCGTGCCGGCCAGCGAGTAGCGGCCTCCGGCCAGCGAGGTCCCGCCGATGACGACTGCGAGGATCGCGTCGAGCTCGATGAACAGACCGGTGTTGTTGGCGTCCGCGGCGGTCTGGTTCGCCGTGAGGATCAGTCCGGCGATCGCAGCACACCCGGCACAGAAGACGTAGACGGCAATGGTCAGCCCGCGGGACTGGACCCCGGCCTGCCGACTGGCCTCCGGGTTCACCCCCACCGACTCGATCAGCATGCCCAGCGCCGTTCGCCGGGTGAGCAGGGCGGCCGCGGCGAAGATCACCGTCGCGATCACCACGGCCACCGGGATCCCGAACAGGAAGCCGGCGCCCAGGGTCTTGAAGGGTGGGCTGTTCACCGTCAGGATCTGGCCCTCGGTGATCAGCATGGCCAACCCGCGGCCGGCCGTCATCAGGATCAGCGTGGCGATGATCGGCTGCAGGCCGAGGAAGCCGACCAGGACCCCGTTCCACAGTCCGAGCAGCAGCGACACCCCGAGGGCGATGCCCACGGCGACCGCCACCGTGGCCGGACTGCCCGGGTCGGCGGCGTCCAGGATGATCGAGCAGGCCAGCGCTCCGGCGATGGCCCCGACCGCGCCGACCGACAGGTCGATCCCACGGGTAGCGATGACCAGGGTCATGCCCACCGCGATCAGGAACGTCGGGGCGCCGTTGCGCGCGATGTCGACCAGGCTGCCGAACAGATGCCCGTCCGCCGTCACCCGGACGGTGAAGAATCCGGGAAAGGCGACCAGATTGATCACGCAGAGCACAACCAGCATGACCAGCGGCCAGAACAGCCGGGAACTCACCACTCTTGTCATCGGTTCTCTCCGTCCGTGCGCACCGAGCCCTCACGCGTGCGCCCTGAGCCGTCACCCATGCGCCCTGAGCCCGCCGAAGGGTCGTCGTTGCCGTCGTCACCGGAACCGTCGGCGATGATCGCCAGGATGGCGGCCACGGTCAGGTCGTCGTTCTCGACGTCGGCGACCAGCCGGCGGTCGCGGAGCACCGCCACCCGGTGGCTGAGCCGCAGCACCTCCTCCAGCTCGGCGGAGATGAAGACGACCGACATGCCGTTCTCGGCCAGGTTGGCGACGAGCTTCTGGATCTCCGCCTTGGCCCCCACGTCGATGCCCCGGGTGGGCTCGTCGAGCACCAGCAGCCGTGGCGCGGTGGCCAGCCAGCGGGCGAGCAGGACCTTCTGCTGGTTGCCTCCGGACAGGTTGCGGACCAGCGCATCCGGGTTGTCCGGCCGGATGTTCAGAGTCTCGATGTAGCTGGCCACCAGCTCGTCCACCCGGCGCTTCGCGATGCGGCGCAGCCAGCCGCGTTCGGACTGGAGGGCGAGCACGATGTTGTCGCGGACCGACAGGTCGGCGATGACTCCTTCGGCCCGCCGGTTCTCGCTGGCGTACGCGATCCGCCGCCGGAGGGCGGCGCGGGGGGAGCGGAGTCGTGTCGGCGAACCGTCGATGGTCAGCCGGCCGGTGTCGGGCCGGTCCACGCCGGTCAGGATGCGGGCCAGCTCGGTCCGACCGGAGCCCAGCAGGCCGGCGAGGCCGACCACCTCACCCTCGTAGATGTCCAGATCGACGGGCTCGATCCGGCCCGAGCGGCCCAGGCCGATCGCCCGGATGGGTGGCTCGACCTCCTCCGTGGCGAACGTCGCGGCATGGGTGCGGCGCTCCAGGGCCTCCAGCGTCGCGATTTCCCGGCCGATCATCTTGTGCACCAGCTCGATGCGGAGCAGGTCAGCGGTTCGGTACTCCCCGACCAGCCGGCCGTTGCGGAGCACGGTGAGCCGGTCGCTGATCTCGTAGACCTGGTCGAGGAAGTGGGAGATGAACACGATGGCGACCCCATCGGCCTTGAGCCCCCGGATCACCCGGAACAGCTCCTCCACCTCGTCGGCGTCGAGGCTGGAGGTCGGCTCGTCCAGCACCAGGACCTTGGCCGAGACGTTGATCGCCCGAGCGATCGAGACCAGTTGCTGGACGGCCAGCGAATGGTCGCCGAGCAGCGAGCCCGGGTCGACATCGAGGTTGAGGCCGGCCAGCAGCTCCGACGCCCGACGGCGCATCGACCGCCAGTCGATCCCACCGCGCCGCCGAGGCTCGTGGCCGAGCAGGATGTTCTCGGCCACCGTGAGGTTGCCCAGGAGGTTGACCTCCTGGTAGACCGTGCTGATCCCGGCGGCCTGCGCTTGCGCCGGGCCGGCGAAGGTGACCGGATTTCCGCTGAACGTGATCCGGCCCGAGTCGAGTGGATAGACACCGGTCAGCGCCTTGATCAGGGTGGACTTGCCCGCCCCGTTCTCCCCCATCAGGGAGTGGACCTCCCCGGCGTACAACCGGAAGTCGACCGCCTCCAGGGCGCGGACCGGCGGGAAGCTGATCGAGATGCCGGTCATCTCGACCACCGGAGCCGGTTCGGTCGACGGTGCCGAAGCCACGGCCGTCGCGGTGGTTGAGCTCATCGGTGCCCTCCTATCCCCGACCGATCAGGCGCTGGGGTCGCCGGAGCACCCCAACGCCTGATCGGTCCCGGGTCAGTACTTGCGGTTCGGCAGCTCTTGCTTGGCCTGCTCGGTGGTGAAGGTCGTCTCCTTGGTCAGAATCCGCTTCTCCACCGGCTCTCCCGCCTTGACCTTCTTGACGATCTCCATCAGCTGCGGGCCGAGCAGCGGCGAGCACTCCACGATGAAGTTGATCTTGCCGGCCGCGAGGGCGGTCATCCCGTCCTTGACCGCGTCCACCGTCACGATCTTGATGTCCTTGCCCGGGACCTTACCGGCCGCCTCGATCGCCTCGATCGCACCGAGACCCATGTCGTCGTTGTGGGCGTAGATCAGGTCGACGTCGGGGTTGGACTTCAGCAGCGCCTCGGTCACCTGCTTGCCACCGGCCCGGGTGAAGTCCCCGGTCTGGGACGCGACGATCTGGAACTTCGGGTCGGCCTTGAGGATTTCGGCGAAGCCCTCCGCGCGATCGATCGCGGGCGCGGCTCCCGTCGTGCCCTCGAGCTGGATGATCTTCACCGAGTCGGCGTCGGCGAACTCCTCGGCGACCCAGGTGCCGGCCTTCTTGCCCTCCTCGATGAAGTCGCTGCCGATGAAGCTGACGTAGAGCGAGGTGTCGGTCGAGTCCACCGCCCGGTCGGTCAGCACCACCGGGATCTCGGCGTCCTTGGCCTCCTTGAGCACCGTGTCCCAGCCGGACTCCACCACCGGCGAGAAGGCGATCACGTCCACCTTCTGCTGGATGTAGGAACGGATCGCCTTGATCTGGTTCTCCTGCTTCTGCTGGGCGTCGGAGAACTTCAGCTCGATGCCGGCCTCCTTGGCCGCATCCTGGATGGACTTCGTGTTGGCCGTCCGCCACCCGCTCTCCGCGCCCACCTGGGCAAAGCCGAGAACGATGGTGTCCGAGCCGCTGTCGCCGCTGCCGCCGGGGCCGGCCTGCTGACCCCCACAGGCACTGAGCGCGACAACCGAGGCCGTGGCAACCGCCGCGACCATGAGCCGGAGCCTTCTCACTGCAAACCTCCTCGTTGTGGTTTCCCGTGCGTCGCGTCCTTGCTTGCCCATTTCTCGACCGGCGCTGGCGCTGCGGATGATCCAGAATGTTAAGGCTCACATTTGCCTCGTGTCGTCGTGATCTGGATCACATTCTGATCACATTCCCTTGCGGCTGGCCCAAGCGGCGGCTCGATTGCGGGAGCCGGACATGAGGACTTCGACATTCGTGTGAGGCTTCACATCAGGCCGCTGGTTCTCCAGCATCCGGCACGGACCGGCTCGGCGACACCTCGGGCGGGTTACGCGGCACAGGGTGACCAACGCTAACGTCTGGGGAATGGCGAAGAAGCCGAAGAGGATCAGCAACGCGCTCTACGAGGCCGATCTGCTCCGGCTGCAGACTGAGCTGGTCACCCTGCAGGAGTGGACAAGGCCACCGGCGCCCGGATCGTGCTAGGCAAGGACTGCTTCTCGGTGCCCGACGCCGAGCAGCTCAAGCGGTTCCGGGCCCGGCTCTCCGACCCGGTCAGCCAGTGGAAGCTGAGCCCGATGGACCTGGAGTCGATCAGCCGCTGGGAGGACTACTCGCGGGCCAAGGACAAGATGATGGCGCACACCGACACCCCGTTCAGCCCCTGGTACCTCGTGGAGTCCGACACCAAGAAGCACGCCCGGCTGAACATGATGGCGCACCTGCTCTCGACCATCCCGTACACGCCGGCGCCCGCCCCGCGGGTCGAGCTGCCCGAGCGGCTGACCCCGACGACGGGCTACGAGCGCCCGCCTCGGGAGCTGGCGACGTACGTGCCCGACCATGCGGCGAAGCTGTTGGCGGAGGAGGGCAAGGCGACATGACGGTGCGGTTCGCGCAGTGGACCCTGGACGTGCACGACCTCGACCGGATGCTCGAGTTCTGGTCTGCGGCCCTGGGCTACGAGATCGACGAGCATCACCTGCGCCCGCCGCCCGACGCCGAACCGGGCTCGCCCACCGTGTGGCTGCAGCGCACCACCGCGCGCAAGACCGGCAAGCTGCGCGGACACGTCGACCTCTACGTGACCGCCGAGGGCCGCCTGGACAAGGAGGTTCGCCGGCTGATCGCCCTGGGCGCGACCCGGGTGGACGTCGGCCAGACCGGCGACGAAGCTTTCGAGGTGCTGGCCGAT
>DASQVF010000497.1:0-2162 GCA_035640915.1 Propionibacteriaceae bacterium | reverse complement strand
GGTAGAGCACCGCCCCATCCTGCCCGAGGGCAGCCCGCTGACCGGCGACCCGCCGGCCGTTGCCGTTTCTCCGCACCAGGTCGCGAACGAGGACGGGTCTGGCCGCTTCGGCGTTCGTTCGCGACCTGATGCGGAAGAAGGTCAACCGCGATGGAGGGATCAGGCCAGGTCGTATCGGTCCAGGTTCATCACCTTGTCCCACGCGGCGACGAAGTCGGTCACGAACTTGTGTCCCGCGTCGTCGGACGCGTAGACCTCGGCGATGGCCCGCAGCTGGGCGTGCGCACCGAAGACGAGGTCGACGGCGGTGGCGGTCCACCGGATCTGGCCCGTCGCCCGGTCCCGGCCCTCGAACCCGTGCTCCGTCGAGGTGGACGCCGACCACTCGGTGTCCATGTCGAGCAGGTTCACGAAGAAGTCCGGAGTCAGGGTTCCGGGCCGGTCGGTGAGGACTCCGGCCCGCGAGTGGCCCGTATTGGCGTCCAGCGCCCGCATGCCGCCGACGAGGACGGTCATCTCCGGAGCGGAGAGGCTCAGCATGTACGCCCGGTCCAGCAGCAGCGTCTCGGGTGACAGCTGCTGGCCGGAGTACAGGTAGTTGCGGAACCCGTCGGCCTTCGGCTCGAGCACCGCGAACGTCTCGACGTCGGTCTGCTCCGCCGAGGCGTCCGTCCGTCCCGGGGCGAAGGGCACCGTGATGTCGTGTCCGGCGTTCCGCGCGGCCTGCTCGACGGCGGCGCACCCGCCCAGGACGATCAGGTCGGCCAGCGAGACCTTCTTGCCGCCGGACTGAGTGCGGTTGAAGTCCGACTGGATCTGCTCGAGGACGGGCAGCACCGTCGCCAGCTCGGCCGGGCTGTTGACCTCCCAGTCCCGCTGCGGCGTCAGACGGATCCGCGCGCCGTTGGCTCCACCGCGCTTGTCGGTGGCCCGGAAGCTGGCCGCCGCGGCCCAGGCGGTCGAGACCAGCTGGGGGATCGACAGGCCGGACTCGAGGAGCGTGCGCTTGAGCGCGGCGATGTCGTCCGCATCGATCACGTCATGGTCGACCGCCGGGACAGGGTCCTGCCACAGCTGCGGCTCGGGCACCCACGGGCCGAGGTAGCGCGACACCGGTCCCATGTCGCGGTGGAGCAGCTTGAACCACGCCTTGGCGAAGGCCGTGTCGAGCTCCTCCGGGTGCTCGTAGAAGCGCTTGGCGATCGGTCCGTAGATCGGGTCGACCTTCAGGGCGAGATCCGAGGTCAGCATGATCGGCGCATGCCGCTTGGCGGGGTCGTGCGCATCGGGCACGGTGTCGGCGGCCGCGGAATCCTTCGGCGTCCACTGCTTCGCCCCGGCCGGGCTGGTCGTCAGCTCCCAGTCGTAGCGGAACAGGTTGTCGAGGAATCCGTTGTCCCACGTCGTCGGCTGGGTGGTCCACGCACCTTCCAGACCGCTGGTCAACGTGTCGGGGCCCTTGCCGCTGCCGTAGCTGTTCTTCCAGCCGAGGCCCTGCTGCTCGAGCGGCGCCGCCTCGGGCTCAGGCCCGATGTGCTTCGGGTCGACCGCGCCGTGGGTCTTGCCGACGGTGTGACCGCCGACGATGAGCGCGACCGTCTCCTCGTCGTTCATGGCCATCCGGCTGAAGGTCTCGCGGATGTCGCGGGCGGAGGCCAGCGGGTCCGGGTTGCCAGCCGGCCCCTCGGGATTCACGTAGATCAGGCCCATCTGGACGGCGCCGAGCGCGCCGGCAAGCTCACGTTCACCGCTGTAGCGCTCGTCGCCGAGCCAGGTGTCCTCGGGTCCCCAGAAGATCTCCTCGGGCTCCCAGATGTCCTCGCGCCCGAAGCCGAACCCGAAGGTCCGAAACCCCATGGACTCGTAGGCGCAGTTGCCGGCGAAGACGAGCAGATCGGCCCAGGAGATCGTGCGGCCGTACTTCGCCTTGATCGGCCAGAGCAGCCGGCGCGCCTTGTCCAGGCTGGCGTTGTCCGGCCAGCTGTTGAGCGGGGCGAAGCGCTGGGCGCCATCGCCACCACCGCCCCGGCCGTCGGCGATGCGGTAGGTGCCCGCGGAGTGCCAGCTCATCCGGATGAACAGCGGCCCGTAGTGGCCGTAGTCGGCCGGCCACCAGTCCTGGGACGTCCTCATCAGCGCGAAGATGTCGGCCTTCAGTGCCT
>DASQVF010000496.1:0-2501 GCA_035640915.1 Propionibacteriaceae bacterium | reverse complement strand
GTCGTTGGTCTCCAAGATCGCCGACGGGATCCGCGGCGCCCAGCCCTGTCCGGTGTGGTCCACGCCCGGCCGGTCCTTGCTCAACCCGGCGGTCTGCCACCAGCGGGCCACCCGGACCGAGGGCAGCAGCACCTCGGTGTGGCTCTCCCCGGTCCCTACCGTCGGCTCGAGTGAGAACAGCTCCTTGGCCAGCACCCGCAGCCGCTCGACCACGTCGAGGTCGGCCGTATCCACCCGGAACCGCAGCCCACCCGACTGCAGGGTCCCGGCGCCCATGAAGTACCCGACCAGCTCGGCGAGCTCCGCCGTGACCTGGCTAGGCACCGTGGCCGTGCGGTCGCCGGTGTAGTACGCCTGGTCCAGCACGGGCAGCGGCACCGGCCGGGACTGGCCGATCAGGGTGCCCAACTGCATCGGCACCAGGTCCTCCGGCGAGAGGTCGGCCATCCGCTTCCAGACCCAGCTGCCGGTCTCGGCGTCGACCACCTTGATCCGGTGGGCCAGCGTGCCGGAGATGGTGTAGCCGCCCTCGGTGGTGACCAGTCGAGTCGGCTCCTCGCCGTTGACGAAGAACCGGGTGGCCGACCGGGCGCCCTCGTCGGTCGACACCTGCATCCGCAGGTCCTGCCAGCGCGACCCCCAGACGTCGCCGATCTCGCCCAGCCGGGCCAGGCCGCGGTCGGTGGTAACCAGGGTGTCCGCGGTGAGGCAGCCGGTCGGCGCCAGCACGCTGGCCTGCGCGTTCCGGTAGCCGTTGACGGCACCGATCTCGAGGACGCCGGCCCAGGCCTTGGTGGCTCGCTTGTGCACGTCGGCGTCCAGCGTGCCGAGGGTGCGCAGCGCGTCATTGGCCGCCTGGTGCTTGCGCATCACCCGCTGGTGTGCCTCGGCGTTGCGGGCGTACCCGGCGTACGGCCCGACGATCCCGGCCAGCTCGGCCGAGCGGCGGTAGGACGTGCCGGTCATCAGCGAGGTGATCGCCGCGGCCAGCGCCCGGCCGCCCTCGGAGTCGTAGCCGTGGCCGGTGGCCATCAGCAGCGCCCCCAGGTTGGCGTAGCCGATGCCGAGCTGGCGGTAGTCGCGGGTGGTCGCCCCGATCGCCTCCGTCGGGAAGTCGGCGAAGCAGATCGAGATGTCCATCGCGGTGATGATCAGCTCGACGGCCTTCTCGAACTTCTCGGCGTCGAAGGTGTCGTCCTCGCGCAGGAACTTGAGCAGGTTGAGGCTGGCCAGGTTGCAGGAGGAGTTGTCCAGCGACATGTACTCCGAGCACGGGTTGGACGCGGTGATCCGGCCGGTCTCGGGATTGGTGTGCCAGTCGTTGATGGTGTCGTCGTACTGGATGCCCGGGTCGGCGCACTCCCAGGCGGCCTGGGCGATCTTGCCGAACAGCTCCCGCGCGTCGACGGTCTCCATCACCCGGCCCTCGGTCCGCGCCCGCAGCCCGAACGGCGAGCCGTCCTCCACCGCCCGCATGAACTCGTCGGTGACCCGGACCGAGTTGTTGGCGTTCTGGTACTGGACCGAGGTGATGTCCTTGCCGCCGAGGTCCATGTCGTACCCGGCGTCCCGCAGCGCGCGGATCTTGTTCTCCTCGCGCGCCTTGGTCTCGATGAACTCCTCGATGTCGGGGTGGTCCACGTCGAGCACGACCATCTTGGCCGCCCGCCGGGTGGCGCCACCGGACTTGATGGTCCCGGCGCTGGCGTCGGCCCCGCGCATGAAGGAAACCGGACCCGACGCCGTGCCGCCGGAGCTGAGCAGCTCCTTGGACGAACGGATCCGGGACAGGTTGAGGCCGGCGCCGGAGCCGCCCTTGAAGATGAAGCCCTCCTCCCGGTACCAGTTCAGGATCGAGTCCATCGAGTCGTCGACCGAGAGGATGAAGCAGGCCGACACCTGCTGCGGCGAGGCCGTGCCGACGTTGAACCAGACCGGTGAGTTGAACGAGAAGTACTGGTGCAGCAGCATCCAGGTCAGCTCGTGCTCGAAGATCTCGGCGTCCTCCGGCGCCGCGAAGTACCCGTAGTCCTCACCGGCCCGGCGGTAGGTCGTGACCACCCGGTCGATCAGCTGGCGCAGGCTCTGCTCGCGCACCGGAGTGCCCAGCGCGCCGCGGAAGTACTTCGTCGTCACGATGGTCGACGCGTTGACGCTCCAGAAGTCGGGGAACTCCACCCCCTTCTGCTCGAAGACCACCTCGCCGGTCTTCCAGTTGGTCTGCACCACGTCGCGGCGCTCCCAGGTCACCTCGTCGTACGGGTGCGCGCCGGTCGTGAAGACCCGCTCGACGGTCAGCCCCGGGTTCTTGCGGCCCGACCGCTTGACCTCGGAGCGGCCGCTCACGGGGCGGGTGGTTTCGGTCATGTCAACCTTTCGTGGTGGCCGTACTGCAGGGTTGCAGGCACGACTGACAGTTCGGACGTCGTTCTTTGGAGTTGGCCGGTGACGAAGCCGGGCAGTCGTCGAAGTTGTGGACCGGGCCGGACCCGCGCAAGCCT
>DASQVF010000495.1:0-4625 GCA_035640915.1 Propionibacteriaceae bacterium | reverse complement strand
GCCAGCATCTCGTCCACTCCGGTCATGCCGAACTGGCGGGGCTCTCGGAGCACCGGCCTGCTATGCCCCGCCCATCCCGAAGCCGGAAGCCGCCGCCGCACCACCATCGGGTCGTGCCCCACCTTTGTCGCGGTAGGCGTTGCAGCGAACGCAGACCTGGTAAGGCGTATGGGTCTCAGCGTTCTCCCGATCCTCCCAAGCATGGAGCCGGAGTCGACACCGTAAGGGCCTGGCCATGGTGGGCATTATCCTCTGGTTCCGACTCTCGAGATAGTCGCGCTGCTGACGGCCTACGCTCCGCGACGGGCTGCCGGCACCAGCCGGCCGTTCTGGGGGTAGGGGCGACAGCTCACGAGTCTGCAGGCCGCACGCGGGACGCAGACCCGCCCCGTCAGGGCGGTGTGCCGACGCTTGACACGCTGATCACAGCAGCGGCACAATCCGCCCGATGATCACGGACGTGGCTTGGTTTCTCACCGGGCTCATCCTGCTGATCGTCGGAGCGGAACTCGTCATTCGCGGCGGGACCCGGCTGGGGGGCCGGCTGGGCATCCGGCCCATCGTGATCGGTCTGACCGTCGTCTCGATCGGCACCAGCATGCCCGAACTCGCGATCGGGGTGGTGGCCGCGGCGGAGGGCACCGCGTCGCTCGCAGTAGGCAATATCGCCGGCACCAACGTCGTCAACCTGCTGCTGATCCTCGGACTCAGTGCACTGATCCGGCCGTTGTCCATGCAGATGCGGACATTGCGGCTCGACCTGCCGATGATGAGCGGCGCCGCGCTGCTGCTGTGGGCGCTGGCGTTCCGCGGCACGCTGACACGTCTCGACGGTCTCATCTTGCTGCTGTGCGCCATCGCTTACACGGCAGTGTTGGTCCACACCTCGCGGCTGGAGAGTCAGCAAGTCGCTGCCGAGTTCAGCGCCGAGTACGCCGACGAGAACGCCGATACCCCTCGACGTTCCGCCGCCCTGCCTGTGGTCGGCCATCTCTCCTTGCTGGTGGGCGGCATCGCGATCATCGTCGTCGGTGCGGAATGGCTGGTCAACGGCGCCGTGGGCATTGCCCGAGCGTTCGAGGTCTCCGACGCGCTGATCGGGCTCACCATCGTCGCTATCGGCACGTCGGCGCCCGAGCTGGTGACAACCGTCGTTTCCACGGTCCGGGGTGAGCGTGACATCGCCCTGGGAAACCTGCTGGGTAGCGGCGTCTACAACATTGCGCTGGTGCTCGGGATCACCTGTCTCGCCGCGCCGCAGGCAGTTCAGCTGGAGCCGGCCCTGGTGCGGATCGACATCCCGATCATGGTGGTGGCTACGCTCGTATGTGTTCCGATCTTCATCTCCGGGCGGCGGGTGGCCCGCGCCGAAGGTGGTGCCATGGTGGCCGCCTATTTGGCGTATCTCGCCTTCCTGCTGACGACCCAGACGTGACCAACCGCGTTGCTGAGGAGCACCAGTACAGGGAACGGTCTGCTGCTCGGCAGGGTCGTCCCCTTGCCGGAGAGGGACGACGACGATGCCCCGAAAAGGAGTCGGGCCTCAGGCAGTCCAGCCCAGCCAGGCGCCGCCGGCACTCATGCCGCCGAGCCAGATCGCTGCGGCGACGAACGGCAGTGGGATCACCCACAGCGGCTTCCGCCGGATCCACAGGCAGCCCACGACGAACAACGCCAGCCAGATGATCAGAAAGAGGGCGACGGCCCAGCCGGGCGCCATCAGCCCGGAGGCCACGAAGAACGGCGCGAGAGCCAGCATGGCGCCCAGCGCCAGTGCCGCCAGCACGTACCTGACCACCGTCCGGGCGTCATGCGCCATATCCGCATCTTGGCACGAGTTGGCGGTGCCGGGCCGGGCAGGAGCTATCGGCTGGGGTCATAGGAGCTGGTGGCGTTGGTCCGGCGCTCGATGCCGACCCGCACCCAGTGCACGAGCAGGTCACCGTCCACCGGACCGGCGAGGAGCAGCAGCCCGACCGCGATGAGCTCGTATCCGTACTGGGTCTCCGGCGAGGCGAACCACCAGCCGGCCATCAGACCGGCGCACTCGACCCTGAGGTCGTCCCGACCGGCGGCCGACTCGGTCAGGCGATCGATGACGGCCTGGAAGAGCGGCTCCTGCGCGGCCAGCAGCGCCTCGCCGTGCAACCGGGCGGAACGGTTCTGGTCGTCGGTCGACATGTCGCCATTATCGAACCTTTGTTCCAATCTTCCGGTTTCGATCCGGTCAAGTTTGGCTCAGGTCCGACTCCGGTGAGCGGCGACAGAAGCTGAGGACCGTCGCGAGCTCGGGCTGGTAGCCGTCGGCGGTGTCCACATCCAGAGTGGGAACGTCCAGGTCGAGCGGCGTGAACGGCGCCGCGGCGGCCAGATGCTCGAGGTCGGCGTGGGCGGCCCGGTTCGGCTGCTCGGACCGGCGGCGCTGCATCCGGGTCCGGGCCTCCTCGGCATCGATCCGGCACCGGATGACCTTGAGGTCGGCCAGACCGTCCAGCAGGGCCAGCCCCTGGATCCACAGCCGGTGCTGGAAGGCCGCCTCCGCCACCGTGGTCACCTCCGCCCGCAGCAGCAGGTCGAGGTTGGCGAAGAAGGTGCTGTACGTACGCAGGGTCAGCAGGTCACCAGGCGCCGGGACGAAGCCCGGCTCGGCCGCCGCCATTCCCTCCTTGATCGCGTCGCGCGACACCACCGGACAGCCGAGGGCCGCACCGAGTGCGTACGCGAGCGTGGTCTTGCCCGACCCCGCCGGCCCGGTGACCAGGACCAGCGTGGGCCGGCCCACCCGAACGGCCTCAGGCCTTCACTTCGGGCTGTTTCGGCTGAGCGACCTCGGTCAGCAGGCCGATTCCCTCCAGCCTGTCGGCCAGCGCGGCCCCGTCCGGCGCGTACAGCCACGGCACCTGGGACCCGTTCGACGGCGCCTTCTCGCGCAGGCTGCCGCCGGCCAGCACCGCCTCGCTGGGGGACAGCTGGCGGATGCACACCGCGGTCACGTTGTTCGGATGCTCGCGGACGAAGTCGCCGTAGATGATGGGGTCGTGCTGACCGTCGTCGCCGATCAGCAGCCACTTGATCTGCGGGAACTCGTGGGCGAGCCGCTCCAGCGAGTTGCGCTTGTGCAGCTTGCCGCTGCGGAACCACGCGTCGGCGGTCGGGCCCCAGTCGGTCAGCAACAGGGCACCGGCCGGATAGAGGTTGCGGGACAGGAAGCGGGTCAGACTCGGCGCCACGTTCCAGGCCCCGGTCGACAGGTAGATCACCGGAGCGCCAGGGTGCTGGGAGGTCAACCGTTCGTAGAGCACCGGCATGCCCGGCGTGGTGGCCCGGGCGTGCTCGTTGACCACGAAGGTGTGCCAGGCGGCGAGGAACGGCCGGGGCAGTGCCGTCACCATCACGGTGTCGTCGATGTCGGACACCATGCCGAACCCGAGCTCGGGATCGACCACGAACACCTTCGCCACGGCGACCGACGAACCCTCCGAGCTGAGACCGATCTCATGCCAACCGGGGGACAGGTCGACGTCGACCTTCACGTCGATGATGCCGCTGAAGTCGGCCTGTACCGTCTGGACGGAGCTTCCGGCGTGAACCTCGACGGTGGCGTTCTCCACCGGCACGTTGATGAAGTTCCGCCAGCCGCGGAGGCCGGTCGGCTCGCTGGCCGGGCGGGCGGGATCCTTGGTCAGCAGCACGCGGCCGAGGACCCGGATCCAGTCGGTCGACCCGTACCCGGTGTGCGGCACGACGTACGCGACCGCGCCGGCCTCGCGCGCCCGCCGGGCCCGCCAACGGTGGAAGGCCCGGTCCGCCCGCGCCGCTCGGTGAATCTCGGGAGCCTTCATGGGTCCAACCTAACGGGACGCCGCCGCGTGAACCACGGCGGAGCGGGCTACTCGCCGCCGTTGCGCCGCAGCACCTCGCTCAGCCGCTCGGCGGCGGCGATCACCGCGGGCGCATGCAGTCGGCCGGGCTGGCGGGAGAGCCGCTCGATCGGACCGGAGACACTCACCGCGGCGATCACCTTGCCGGAGGGAGAGCGGACCGGGGCGGACACCGAGGCCACTCCGGCCTCCCGCTCACCGACGGAGTGGGCCCAGCCCCGGCGGCGGACAGCGGCCAGGGCGACCGCGGAGTAGCGACTGCCGCGCAGCCCGCGCTGCATCCGCTCCGGCTCCTCCCAGGCCAGCAGCACCTGGGCGGCGGACCCGGCCGACATGGTCAGCTGGGTGCCCACCGGCACGCTGTCGCGCAGCCCCGACATCCGCTCGGCCGTGGCGACGCAGACCCGGTACTCACCCTGTCGGCGGAACAGCTGGGCCGACTCACCGGTGATGTCGCGCAGCCGGGCCAGGACCGGGCCGGCGGTGGCCAGCAGCCGGTCCTCGCCGGCGGCGGAGGCCAGCTCGCCGAGCCGCGGGCCGAGGACGAACCGGCCTTGCAGGTCGCGTCCGACAAGCCGATGATGCTCGAGGGCGACGGCCAGACGGTGGGCGGTCGGACGGGCCAGCCCGGTGGAAGCGACCAGCCCGGCGAGGGTCGTGGGACCGGTCTCCAGGGCGCTGAGCACCTGGGCGGCTTTGTCCAGCACGCCGACACCGCTAGTGTTGTCCATGCCTTGATATTGC
>DASQVF010000494.1:0-3463 GCA_035640915.1 Propionibacteriaceae bacterium | reverse complement strand
CCCCGCCAGTCGAGCTGCACCGGCTCCCAGGCGCGCGAACGGGCCGACGCGTAGCAGGCGTCCATGACAGCGTTGACGACGTACCCGTCGTAGAACGTCTCGACCGGTTCGCGGCCGGCGTCGATGGCGTCGAACATGTCGCTGAACATGGCGGTGTAGCCGAGCTCGGACACCTCGTCCCCGACCGGGAACAGCCACCCGGTCGCGGTCTCGGCCTTCTCCGCGACGTAGCCGTCCCTCCCGCCGCTGGTGAACATCTCGAAGCCCGTGCGCAGGAAGTGGTTCAGCCAGATCGTGCCCTCGGTGCCGGCGACCTCGTCCCGCAGGTCCATGCCGCCCCGGAACGTCCAGCTGACCTCGAACTGACCGACCGCGCCGCTCTCGAACTTCACCAGGGCGATCGCGTTGTCCTCGGCGTCGATCGGATGGACCAGCGTGTCCAGCCAGCACATCACCTCGACCGGTCGGTTGCCCTTGCCGACGAAGGACCGGATGATCTCGATGCAGTGGCAGCCAAGGTCGACGATCGCCCCGCCCCCGGCCCGGCTCGCGTCGAAGAACCAGGCACTGTGCGGCCCGGGATGGGTCTCCCGGCTCCGCACCCACAGCGGGTCGCCGATCGCACCGGCGCGTACCGACTGCACGGCCTTGAGCGTCTTCGGCGTGTAGACGAGGTCCTCGAGGTAGCCACCGAACACTCCGGCCGCCTCGACCGCCGCCAGGATCTCGGCGGCCTCCGCAGCGGTTCGGGCGAGCGGCTTGGTGCACAGCACCGCCTTGCCGGCGGCGGCCGCGGTCCGGATCGCCTCGAGGTGCAGGTCGTTCGGCAGGCCCACGACGACCACGCCGACGTCCGGGTGGCTCACGGCCTCGTCCAGCGCGGTGGTGTGCTGCGGCACCGACCAGCGTTCCGCGAAGGCCGCAGCCCGCTCGGCGGAGCGTGAGTAGGCGACGGCGATCCGGTCGCGTCCGCGCTGACCGTGCAGCGTCGCGGCGTAGAAATCCGCGATCAGGCCCGTGCCCAGCATCGCCACGCCGTGTCCGTCCATGACCACTCCCTCGTGCTCGGTCCTAATTGTCTAGACATCTAAGCACGCTTGGGACCGTCGGGACATCCCGTGTTCTTCGCGAGATCAGCCCCGCGGGATGGCGAAGCCGGCCAGGGCCGCCGTGGAGCTGCCGAGCTCGCGCCAGGGCCCCGGGACGTCGACCAGGGCAAGGCCACTGGTCGGGTACTTGTGGTCGAGCTGGGTCCAGTCGGGGGAGTCGGTACGGCGGCAGATGTGTTCCACGAGGTCGGGGATGCCCGGGGAGTGGCCCAGCAGCAGCACCGTCGAGAGCTCGTCCGGGGTCTCCCGGACCAGCCGGACCAGCTCCGGCACCCAGGCGTGGTAGATGCCGCCGACCAGCCGGACCTCCCCGGCGGTCGCGCCCATGGCGGAGGCCCGCTCCCAGGTCTCGCGGGTCCGGGCGGCGGTGGAGCAGAGCACCAGGTCAGGGACGAGGGCCTGCTGCACGAGCAGCCGGCCCAGTGCGTCGGCGTCCCGGCGACCACGCCGGGACAAGGGGCGATCGTGGTCCTCGACGTCGTGGTCCCAGGACGACTTGGCGTGCCGAACCGCGATCAAGGTTCGTCCGCCGGTGTTCATGGCCTGAGCGTAGAGCTCAGCGCCACCCCGCGGCCGGCGGCGCGGCGTCAGTCCTCGTCGTCGCCAGACTCCATGCCCTCCCAGATCTCCCGGCACTCCGGGCAGACGGGAAAGCGCTCGGGATCCCGGCTGGGCACCCAGACCTTGCCGCAGAGCGCCACCACCGGCGTACCCATCACCATCGCCTCGGTCAGCTTGTCCTTGGGCACGTAGTGCGAGAACCGCTCGTGGTCGCCCTCCTCGATCCGGAGGTCGGGCCGCTCATCGACCCGTTCGTCGACGATGGTCTGGGCGCCAGGGCTCAACTGCTCGCTCACCCGCGTCAGTCTAGACAGAATCGACCCGGCGCTCCGATCGTTGACCGCAGAATCGGTTTGACCTCGAGTCCGCGTGAGGTGATGGACTGGGCGCATGACCGCATCGGAGACCGTCGAGCAGCGCGCGGAGGCCATGGCCCCGGTGTCGCAGCGGCGGCTCACGGTGGGCATCTGCATCAACGTGGTGGCCATCGCGTTCGAGGTGATCGCGGTGGCCACAGCCATGCCGGCGGCGGCCCGCGACCTCGACGGACTGCCGTACTACGCGTGGTCGTTCTCGCTGTTCGTGATCGGCATGCTGTTCACCACCGTGCTGGCGGGCCGGCTCAGCGACCGGATGGGTCCGGCCCGGCCGATGGTCCTCGGGATGCTGATCTTCGTGACCGGGCTGCTGCTGGCCGGCTCGGCCGAACACATGCTGCAGCTGGTCGGCGGTCGGCTGGTCCAGGGCCTAGGCAGCGGCCTGATGAACACCGCAGTGTTCGTCCTCGTGGCCCAGGTCTACTCGGTGACCGAGCGGCCGCGGGTCTTCGCCTTCATCTCCACCGCGTGGGTCCTGCCCTCGTTCGTCGGGCCGCCGGTGTCAGCCTGGTTGACCGAGCAGCTGAGCTGGCACTGGGTCTTCTACGCCGTGGTGCCGCTGGTGGTGGGCGGCGGCCTGCTGATCCTGCCCACGCTGCGCCGGCTGGGCCGGTCCTGGACCCCGGCCGAACGCGACGGCGAAGCCGCTGCCCCGGCGCCGCTGTGGGCGGCCGGGGTGGTGGCCCTGGCCGCGGCGGCTCTGCAGCTGGCCGGGCAGCGCCTCGACTGGGTGGCCTTGGGGCTGCTGGTCGCCGCTTTGGCGGGCTTGGCCGTCGGACTTCCCCGGCTGATGCCGGCCTGCTTCGCGCAGTTCGGCCGCGGCCTACCGGCAGTGATCCTCGCCCGCGGCCTGCTCGCCGGAGCCTTCGTCGGCGCTGAGGCGTTCGTCCCGCTGATGCTGGTGGAGGAACGCGGCGTCGCCCTCGTGCTCGCCGGCGCTGCCCTCACGGTCGGCAGCGTCGGCTGGACGACCGGCTCCTGGCTGCAGTCCCGCCCCTGGCTGGGGATCCGCCGGGACCGCCTGATCAGCCTCGGCTGCCTGTCGCTGACGTTGGGTCTGGCCGGTACCGCGCTGGTCGCCCTCATGCCGGGCCTGCCGTACTACCTGGTGGCGGTCAGCTGGGTCTTCGCCGGACTCGGCATGGGCCTGGCGGTCTCCAGCACCGGACTGGCCACGATGACGCTGTCCCGGGACGCCGAGCAGGGCCGCAACGGGTCGTCGCTCAACCTCTCCGACGCCCTCGGGGCGGGCCTGTTCGTGGGGGTCTCCGGCACGATCTTCGCCGCGCTCCGGACGAGTGTCGACCTCTCGGTCACGTTCGCGGTGGTGATCGGGACGATGGCGGTGCTGGCTCTGCTCGCCAGCCTCACCGCGCTCCGGATCGGGCCGGTGAACAACGAGTTCACGTCCGGCTA
>DASQVF010000493.1:0-4815 GCA_035640915.1 Propionibacteriaceae bacterium | reverse complement strand
CCGGACCGCGGGCGGAAACCCCGCCTCGGCCCGGTCGGCCAGCTCGCGGACGGCGAAGCCCGCCGGATCCGTCCGGACCAGGGCCTGCAGGGCCCGGCCGCTGCTCTCCCCTGCCGCGATGACCGTGCCACCGTCAGCGCCGCTGCGAACCAGGGCCACCGCGTTGAGCCATCGGCGCAGGGCCTCCTCGGCCGCCCGCAGGTCCGGCCGCAGCAACAGGGTCGTGGTGTCGAGCAGCACCGCGCCGGCGTAACCGCCCTCGGCCGGCGGCTCGGCGCCCGGGGTGGCCACCACGATGCTCGGGACGTCCGGAACGCCAGCCACGGCCCTCCCGCCGACGGAGGTCCGCACCGGGGTCCGCGGGAAGGCCCGGCCCAGCTCCTCGGCCGTCCGCTCCGCGCCGACCACCGGAGCCCGTACCGACCGGGACTCGCAGACCGGACAGGCCCAGTCGACCTGGCGGCGACCGCACCAGGTGCACACCGGCAGCGGGTCGCCCCGATCGTCGATCCGGGTCGGCCCCGAGCAGAACCGGCAGCGCACCGGCTCCCGGCAGCCGGCGCAGACCAGGGCCAGCCGGTAGCCGGCCCGCGGCACCTGGACCAGCACCGGGCCCTGCGGCAGTGCCGCCCGCATCGTCTCGAACACCTCGTGCGGCAGCCGGGCCGCCCGGGCGTGGGGATCACGCTCCAGGGCCCGGTCGGAGTCGGCGGTGACCTTGACCCGGGGCGCGGTGTGCCGCACTACCGGCCGGTCCTCGGCCAGCTCCACCAGCCAGCCGCGGTCCACCCAGCTCTGCGCCTCCGCCGTCCGGGCGTAGCCGGCCAGCAGCATCCCGGCGCCGGCCGCCGCCGCCCGGATGGCCAGCACGTCCCGGGTGTGCGGGTACGGTGCCCGCGGCTCCGCCAGCAGGTCGTCCCCGTCGTCCCAGACCCCGACCAGACCCAGGTCCGGCACCGGAGCGTACGCGGCGGCGCGATTGCCGATGACCACCTTGACCCGGCCGCGCCGGGCGGCCAGGAACGCCCGGTAGCGGGCCGCCGGACCGGCCTCGGCCACCAGGACGGAGAAGGCGCCGGCTCCGAGGGTCTCGGCGCAGGCCGCGCTCAGCCGCTCCAGGTCGCGCTGGTCGGGCACCACCAGCACTGCACCGCGGCCGCCCTCGGCGCAGGCTCGGGCGGCCTCGGCCATCCCGGCCGCCCAGTCCCCGCTGGCCGCCGCGCTCGGCGTCACCTGCCACAGCGCCCGCGGTCGCCGCCCGTCGCGCAGCGCGCGCAGGAAGGCGCTCCCGGTCGGGTAGCCCGGTAGCGGGCCGGGCGGCGGCTCCTCGGCCAGCGGTGCCGCCGGCACCGGCTCGGCCCGCTCGGTCGCGGCGTGCCGGGGCGGCACGGCCAGCCGCATCACGTCGGCGAAGCTGCCCGCGTAGTGGTCGGCCACCGCCCGGACCAGCGCAGCCACCTCCGGAGTGAGCACCGGCTCGGCGGAGATGACCTTGTGCAGCGGGGTCAGCCGTCCCTCGTGGTCGCTCGTCGCCCGGCGCTGGAGGACGAACCCGTCCCGTAACCGGCCCGAGAACCGGACCCGGACCCGAGCGCCCGGAACGGCCTCGGCATCCTGCTCCGGCGTCACCGCGTAGTCGAAGGGCCGGTCCAGGTGCGCCAGCGGCACGTCGACCGCCACCGCGGCGACCGGGAGGTCCGGCTCAGGCACAGGCGGATGATAGGCAGCCGCCACCGACAAGGCCGCGCAGCTCAGGCGGGAGCACTGCCCCGGTCCAACGGGGAAGCCCGTGGGTGAGACGTCCGGTAGACCCCGGAGCGTGGATGGGCCTGGCGGGAGCGGCGAGCCTGCGAGGGCGGATGGTTGCGACCGGGGCTACCGGACGTCGCGCCCTCGGGCGCGACTCAGCCCCGGACCGCGTCGGCGAGGGCGGCGGCCCGGTGCGTGGTCTCCCAGGTCACGCCGGGCAGATCGCGGCCGAAGTGTCCGTAGGCCGCGGTCTGGGCGTAGATCGGGCGCTTCAGGTCCAGGTCGTGGATGATCGCCGCCGGCCGCAGGTCGAACACCTGCAGCACCGCGTCCTGAATCTGGGTGACCGGGACCACCTCGGTGCCGAAGGTCTCCACGTAGAAGCCGACCGGATGGGCCTTGCCGATCGCGTACGCCACCTGGACCTCGCAGCGCTCGGCCAGCCCGGCCGCCACCACGTTCTTGGCCACCCAGCGCATCGCGTACGCACCCGACCGGTCGACCTTGGACGGGTCCTTGCCGGAGAACGCGCCGCCGCCGTGCCGGGCCATGCCGCCGTAGCTGTCGACGATGATCTTGCGGCCGGTGAGACCCGCATCGCCCATCGGGCCGCCGATCTCGAACCGGCCCGTCGGGTTGACCAGCAGCTGGTAGTCGCTGGCGTCGATGGCGAACCGCTCGAGCACCGGGTCGACGACGTGCTTGCGGGCGTCCGGCGCCAGCAGGGCGTCGAGGTCGATGTCGGCGGCGTGCTGGCTGGAGATCACCACGGTGTCCAGCCGGACCGGGCGGTCGCCGTCGTACTCGATGGTCACCTGGGTCTTGCCGTCGGGCCGCAGATAGGGCATGGTGCCGTCCTTGCGCACGGCGGCCAGCTGCTCGGCCAGCCGATGGGCCAGCTCGATCGGCAGCGGCATCAGCGCCTCGGTCTCGGTGCAGGCGTAGCCGAACATCAGACCCTGGTCACCGGCCCCCTGCAGGTCGAACAGGTCGGTGGAGTCACCGGACCGGCGCTCGACCGCGGTGTCGACGCCCTGCGCGATGTCCGGCGACTGCTGCCCGATCGCCACCGTGACGCCGCAGGAGGTGCCGTCGAAGCCCTTGGTCGAGGAGTCGTAGCCGATGTCGACCACCCGCTGCCGGACGATCCGGGGGATCTCGACGTAAGCCTCGGTGGTCACCTCGCCCGCCACGACGACCAGACCCGTGGTGACAAGCGACTCCACCGCCACCCGGCTCTGCGGGTCGCTGGCCAGCAGCGCGTCCAGCACCGAGTCGCTGATCTGGTCGGCGATCTTGTCCGGATGTCCTTCGGTCACCGATTCGGAGGTGAACAGTCTGCCTGCCATGGCGACCTTTCTAGTCTGTCGGCGTCGGCGCCGGGGCCGGAACGAGAAAGTTACCCTCGGTCGCGGGCGGCGAGGGCCGCGTCCCAAATGCGATGGGCCAGCAGGTCCTTGCTGCCGCTCAGCGGACCGACCGGCTCCGGGCCGCCGAGGATGGTGATCTCGCTGTCCGGCTGGCCGAACACCTTGCCGGGGCCGACCTCGTTGAGCACCAGCAGGTCGCATCCCTTGCGGGCCAGCTTGGCCTGACCGAGCTCGACCAGGCTCTGGTCCGGGCCCGGGGTCTCGGCGGCGAAGCCGACCAGGACCTGCCGGAGGTCGGTGCGGGCGGCGACCAGGCCGGCCAGCACGTCCGGAGTCTGCACCAGGTCGACGCCGAGTCCGGCCGCACCGGACTTCTTGATCTTGGTCTGGCTGGCCTCGGCCGGCGTGAAGTCGGCGGGGGCGGCGGCCATCACCACCACGTCGGCGCCCTTGGCGGCGACCTCCATGGCGGCGGCCAGGTCGGCGGTGGAGGTGATCCGCTCGACCTCGACGTTCGGCGGGGCCGGGGCCTCCACGTGCGCCGCGACGACGCGGACGACGGCTCCCCGCAGGCTGGCCGCCCGGGCCAGGGCCCAGCCCATCCGGCCGGACGAGGAGTTGCCGAGGAAGCGAACCGGATCGAGGTGCTCCCGGGTACCGCCGGCACTGACGACCACCGTCAGCCCGGCCAGGTCCCGATCGGCCGCTCGTTGCGCCACAGCGGGGTCGGCCAGCACCGTGGCGACCACGGTGGCCAGCTCGGCCGGTTCGGGCAACCGGCCCGGTCCGGAGTCCGGCCCGGTCAGCCGGCCGCTGTCCGGGTCGACGACCACGGCGCCCCGGCTGCGCAGCCGGTCGACGTTGGCGCGGGTGGCCGCGTGCTGCCACATCTCGGTGTGCATGGCCGGGGCGTAGACCACCGGGCAGCGGGCGGTCAGCAGCACGTTGGTGAGCAGGTCATCGGCCCGGCCCTCGGCGGCCCGGGCGAGCAGGTCCGCAGTGGCCGGGGCGACGACGACCAGGTCCGCCTCCTGGCCCAGCTTCACGTGCGGCACCAGGTGCGCGTCGGCGAAGACCGAGGTGTGCACCGGGCGGCCGGAAAGCGCGCCCCAGGTGGCGGCGCCGACGAACTCGAGGGCGGCCGCGGTGGGCACCACCGTTACGTCGTGCCCGTCCCGTTGCAGCCGGCGCAGCAGCTCACAGGCCTTGTACGCCGCGATGCCACCGGCCACCCCGAGGACGACCGTGCTCACCGGCGCCTGATCCGGGCTAGGCCTGTCGAAGCCCGGGCGGTGCGCCCTTCGACAAGCTCAGGGCACATCGACGGGCTCAGGGCACATGGAGGGTCAGGCCGGCCCGATGTAGCTGGTCTCGGCGCTGTTCTCGGTTCCCTCGTCGCTGGCCGGCGGCGCGTCCGGGTCGATGTCGGTGCAGAGCAGCTTGCCGGCGTTGACCTCGCGCAGGGCGATGCTCAGCGGCTTCTCCTGCACGGTGGTCTCGACCAGCGGACCGACGTGGTCCAGCAGGCCCTCGCCGAGCTGGGAGTAGTAGGCGTTGATCTGACGGGCCCGCTTGGCGGCGAACAGCACCAGCTTGTACTTCGAGTCCGACTGGGTGAGCAGCTCGTCGATCGGCGGGTTGGTGATGCCCTCGGCGAGCAGATGATGACCAGACACGTGTGAGCCTTCGGTTGGCA
>DASQVF010000492.1:0-3407 GCA_035640915.1 Propionibacteriaceae bacterium | reverse complement strand
GTCGAACCCCAGGTCGGCCAGGTGGTCGGCCAGGTGCGTCTGGAAGAAGTAGTCGTTCCAGCCGTGCACGTACAGCACCGCCCGGGACCGGTTCGCCGGCAGCCGACGGACCAGGGTGGCGACGAACTCGACGTCCTCGGGTTCCCCCGGTGCCGGGGAGACCCCGGGCAGGGGCAGGTCCGTGACTTCGTAGCCGTCCAGGGAGTCGGGGTTCCAGGTCGTCACACGATCAAGGGTGGCACGAGTGCGGATGCGGCCTGAGCTTGTCGAAGGCCCTTCGACAAGCTCAGGGCGCATGGTGCCTACTTGATGAACCTCGCGTTCATCGGGTATTTGTAGAACTCGTGCCGGCTGGCCGCCATGGTGGCCATGATGCAGAAGATCAGCGCCACGATGAACGCGGCCAGGTTGATCAGGCCGAAGGTGATGAACGACAGCACCCAGCCCGTCACCTGCACGATCGAGTACAGGATCGAGAAGTTCAGCGCCTCGGTGGTGACCTGCTTGAGGAAGGGGCTGCGGTCCTTGTACAGCAGGTAGCCGATCAGCGGACCCACGAACCAGAAGAACGGGATCGAGATGTGGGAGATGATCCCCCAGGTCTTCTCATCGCTCTCGCTGACCGGACCCTGGCCGGCCGCGGCGTACGGCTGCTGCGAGTGGCCCGGCTGGCCGTACTGCTGCGGCGGGTAGCCCTGCTGGGCCGGGTCGGTGTAGCCCGGCTGCCCGTAGGGCTGTTGCCCGTAGGGCTGCTGCCCGTACGGCTGCTGCCCGGACTGGGGTGAGTAGCCGGCGTTCGGGTCGCCGTAGCCCTGCTGCGGGGGCTGTCCGTACGCCGGCGGCGGGGTGGGCTGCCCGTACGGTGACGGCTGCCCGTAAGGCTGCTGCTGCTGTTGTCCGGATCCGCTCGGGTCGCCGTAGGGGCCGGGCTGCGACTGCCCGTAGCCCTGCTGCTGACCGTACTGGTCCGCCGAGCCGGTGCTCCCGGGGTACGTCGGCTCGCCACCTTGAGGGCGGGACGAGGGACCCTCGGCTCCGGCGGCGTGGCTCCCGCCGCCCGTGCTCGCGTTGTAGCCCGCGGGGTCGCTCGATCCGGAGGGGGTGGCGCCCGTGCCCTGTCCCGGCGTCTCGGACGGATTCTGAGTCATGGAACCAGGCTATGGCCCGCGCCCCGACAACGGGGCGGAATCTCAGCCCGACTTGCGGAGGTCTTCGTACGTGTCGACCGGCGAGTGGTCACCGTCGCCGGTCCCGTACTCCTCGGCGACATCGGCGTACGCCTCCGGCACCTCGTGGCCGTCGTCGTGTCGCAGCTCGCGCTCCAGAGAGGAGAAGTCCGTCTCGAAGGAACGGTACTTGAGTTCGCGAGCAACCTTGGTCTGCTTTGCCTTCGCCCGGCCGCGCCCCATACTGGGTCGACCCCCTCGCATTGGTCCGCCTGCGGCTCGGCCGCGGCTCAGTGTGGTTAATTCGTGAGCCACAGGCTACCAGTGCCCGCGCGCCACCCAAGCCGACTGGGCCCAACCGCAGTCATGGCGCCACGGCGGGGCGTGTCCGCCGGCTCACGACCCGCACGCCCGCGGGGTTTCAAAGGGGGTCGTCCCCCTGCTGGAACTCAGTACCAGAAGATGGGCGGCAGCCAGCCCGGGTTGTGGGCGTACACCAGAATCAGCCACAGCACGCAGTCGAAGATCAGATGGGTGCACAGCACGTACGGCAGCGAGCGGGTGCGGGCGAACAGGTAGCCCTGCACCAGAGCGAACGGGTAGGTCAGGAACGGTCCCCAGCTGGTGTAACCGATCTCCCAGAGGAAGGACACGAAGATCACGGCCTGCAGCAGGTTGGCCTGCCAGAGCGGGAAGTGCCGCCGCAGCAGGGTGAACACGCCGCAGATGAAGAACAGCTCGTCCCACAGGCCGACGGCGTTGACCCCGACGAACAGCCGGATCAGCTCGCTCGGTTCGCGCGGAGCCGGCCAGTTCAGGTAGGTGCCGGAGTTGATGAAGTAGAACGGCATGATCAGCCAGGCCAGCGCCACGACGCTGAACATGTAGATCCGCTCGGCCAGGGTCCAGTGCCGGCCGCTGCGAAGCGGGAACCGGATGACGTGGCGCCGGAACACGTACCGGTCCAGCAGGTACGGAGTCAGCACCGCGATAGTGAGCACGACGGCCACCAGGAAGTAGTGGCTCCAGCGGATGTCGGCCGCCACCGAGATCAGCCCGATCGGGGTGATCCCCAGCCCGATGAGCAGCAGGCTGCGGCCGAGGTCCCGGTCGAGCAGGAAGCCGATGCCGATGCCGGCGGCCAGGACCGGGTAGGCCACCAGCTCCCGCTGCAGGCCGAACATCAGGAACGCCGAGAAGGCGACGATCGCCGCAGGCGCGAGGTTCCAGGAAAAGCGCGGAGGCGCCTCGACCGCCGACGCGGTGGCGGTGGTCGTCATCGGGCAAGCATGCCAGAGCCGACCACGGTGACGTCGGAGTCGCCGACGAGGGAGACTGGCTGCTTGTCAGTGCCGACCCCGACAGGAGGGCCCATGATCGCTCGCATGTGGCGCGGCATCGTCCACAGCGACAAGCTCGAGGAGTACGTCGACGTGGTGGAGGAGACGGGCATGGAGGAGTACCGGCGTACGCCCGGCAACCTCGGCGCCCAGATCCTGACTCGGGACCTCGGCGGAGGTCGCGCCGAGATCGTGACGATCAGCTGGTGGCCGGACGAGGACCACGTCCGCGGCTTCGCCGGCGACGACATCCAGGTGGCCAAGTACTACCCGCAGGACGACGCGTACCTGATCGACCGCGACACCACGGTCGTCCACTACTTCGTCGCCTCCGACTGACCGCCTCCGGTCAGGAGCGGGAGTAGGCGCCGAACAGGCTGGCGTGCTCACGGGTGCCGGAGCCGGCGGGCGCCACCGAGCCGCAGACCCAGGCCGGTACGCCACGACGGGCCAGCAGGCTCAGGCCGGCGTCGGCGGCGTCGGCGGGGAGCACCAGCACCATGCCGACGCCCATGTTGAAGGTGGCTTCCATGTCGGCCTCGGACACCTTGCCGAGGCCGGCGATGAGATCGAAGATCGGCGGCGGTGTCCAGGTGGTTCGGTCGATCCGCACCTCGCAGGAGCCCGGCATGACCCGGGTCAGGTTGTCGGCCAGCCCGCCGCCGGTGATGTGGCTGATCGCGTGGACGTCGATCGCCTCGATCAGCGCCAGCAGGTCGGGAGTGTAGATCCGCGTCGGAACCAGCAGCTCCTCCCCCAGGGCGCGGCCCAGCTCCGGCACGTCCCGGTCCAGCTCCCAGCCGGCCAGCGTGAAGAACACCCGGCGGGCCAGCGAGTAGCCGTTGGAGTGCAGCCCGGAGGACGCGCAGGCGACCACGACGTCGCCGGCCTCGACGCGGTG
>DASQVF010000491.1:0-12528 GCA_035640915.1 Propionibacteriaceae bacterium | reverse complement strand
ACTGGGTAAACCCACCGGCCCACCTCACTCCGGCGCCGATCGTGATCAACGACCTCGAGGAGGTTCCCATGCACCACGACATCGAGTCCGTCCGCCCCACCGCCGATCCGATCCTTCGGAAGGCCAGCTCCGCTTCAGCCGTACCCGACCTGGTGGTGGTGAGCCACCTGCGGTGGTGCTGGGTGTGGCAACGGCCGCAGCACCTGGTGTCCCGGTTCGCGGCGACCCGGGCCAGGCATGGTGCGCTCACCTGGTACGTCGAGGAGCCCGTACCGGTGGCCGGCGGCGAACCCGCCTTGCGCACCGAACAGCGGGACGGGATCGTCCGGGTCTGGCTCGAGCTGCCCATCTCGAACGAAGAACGCCACCCGCGCGCGGTGCCGGTCCCGACTGGGAGTCGCGACCGGCTCGACTTCCGCAATCGCCTCGACTTCAGCGCCGTCGGCGCGGACGTCTATCCCGCGCTGCTGGCCGAGCTGCTGGCCGCCCACGGGCGCCCGGCCGCTCCCGACCTCCTGCTCTACACCCCGATGGCGTACGAGTTCGCCCAGGTCCTGGAGCCCGCGCGGCTGGTCTACGACGTGATGGACGACCTGAGCTCCTTCAAGGATGCGCCGGCCGGATTGCGACTCCGGCAGCGGCGGCTGCTGGCCGACGCGGACGTCGTCTTCGCCGGCGGTCGTTCGCTGCACCGCCGGATCAGCGCCCACCGCAGCCGCGGCTGCCACCTCTTTCCGAGCGGCGTCGAGACGAGCCACTACGCCTCGGCGGTGTCGCTGCGGCAGCCGCGGGAGCGGAAGGTCGCCGGATACGTCGGGGTGATCGACGAGCGGCTCGATCTGGACCTGCTCGCCGACCTCGCGCGGGCCCTGCCGGACTGGACGCTGCGCATCGTCGGCCCGGTCGCCAAGATCGATCCCGAGCAGCTGCCGCAGGCGCCCAACCTGGAGTACCCCGGACAGGTGACCTACGCGGAGCTGCCCGAGGTGATGGCGGGATTCGACGTCGCGCTGATGCCGTTCGCCCTCAACGAGGCCACCCGCTCCATCAGCCCGACCAAGACACTGGAGTACCTCGCCGCCGGACTTCCGGTGGTCTCCACCCGGGTGCCGGACGTGGTCACCGACTACACCGGAACGGTCCACTTCGCCGCCGACGCGGCCGGCTTCGCGGCCGGATGCCGAGAGGTGGTGGCCGACTCCGCGATCGAGCGCGAGCGGCGGACCCGCCACATCAAGAAGCGGCAGGAGTGGGACGCCATCGCCGCCGCCATGGAGCGCCTGATCGCGCCACCGAACGGTGTCCCCCAGACCGAGTCGCTGGTCGAGGCGACGGCGTGACGTCGGACATGCAGCGTGGCGAGGTGCGGACGGAAACGACGGCCTCCGCCGTACTGGAGGAGGCGCACCGGCGGGCGGTCGGGGCCGCCGTCGCGGGACTCTCGGACGCTCAGCTCGGTCCGGTTCGCCTCGCCGGCGTGGGAGTGGCCCGGCTGGCCGAAGCGGCAGTCACGTCGGCCACGCCCTACCTACGCGCGCCGCTGCTCGGCAAGATCTCGAGCGCGCTCCGGCTGCACCCGCCGGGTGGCGACGCCAGCGACTCCTGCCCGACCTGTGGCACAGTCGTCCCATGTCGCACAGCCCAAGCGCTGACGTGGTGAGGCGGACAGACCGGTCGCCGGAGGTCGTCGTGGTCGGCTCCGGCCTGTACGGCCTGACGGTGGCGGAGCGGGTGGCCAACGAGCTCGGCCGACGGGTGCTGGTGCTGGAGCGCCGCAGCCACCTCGGCGGGAACGCCTGGTCCGAGCGCGAGCCGGAGACCGGGATCGAGGTGCATCGTTACGGCGCGCACCTGTTCCACACCTCCAACGAGCGGGTCTGGCGCTACGTCAACCGGTTCACCGCCTTCAGCGACTACCAGCACCGCGTGTTCACCATCCACCGCGGCCGGGTCTTCCCGATGCCGATCAACCTGGCGACGATCGGGGAGTTCTTCGGTCGCTACCTCACCCCGGACCAGGCGCGGCGACTGGTCGCCGAGCAGGCCGGTGAGCTGGTCACGGGCGACGCCACCAACCTGGAGGAGAAGGCGATCTCGCTGATCGGCCGGCCACTCTACGAGGCCTTCATCGCCGGTTACACCGCCAAGCAGTGGCAGACCGATCCACGGGAGCTGGGGGCCGACATCATCACCCGGCTGCCGGTCCGCTACACCTTCGACAACCGCTACTTCTCCGACACCTACGAGGGCCTGCCGCTGGAGGGCTACGCCGCCTTCCTGACTCGGATGTCCGAGCATCCGTTGATCGAGGTGCAGCTCGAGACGGACTTCTTCGGGGTGCGGGACGAGCTGCCGCCGGACGTGCCGCTGGTGTTCACCGGTCCCCTGGACCGCTACTTCGAGTACGCCGAGGGCCCGCTGGCCTGGCGGACCCTGGACTTCGAGACCGAGGTGCTGCCGATCGGCGACTTCCAGGGCACGCCCGTGATGAACTACGCCGACCTCGACGTGCCCTACACCCGGATCCACGAGTTCCGGCACTTCCACCCGGAGCGGGACTACCCCGAGGACAAGACGGTGATTGTCCGGGAGTTCTCCCGCGCCGCCGAAGGGGTCGACGAGCCGTACTACCCGGTCAACGCCGCGGCGGACCGGGCCCGGCTGCAGCGCTACCGGGACCGGGCGGCGGCGGAGCAGAACGTCATCTTCGGCGGCCGGTTGGGCACCTACAAGTACCTCGACATGCACATGGCCATCGCCTCCGCGCTGACCATGGTCGACAACGTGCTGGCCCCCCACCTGGTCGAGGGCGCCCCGCTGTCCCGGGCGGCCTGAGGAGGGCCGGTCGGGCTGGACGACTCGTGGACGCCGTCGTGGAGCGGTTCTGGGCCGCGATGCAGCGCAACGACTGGTCCGCCGCGGCCGACCTCTTCGTGCCGGAGATCACCATCGACTGGCCGTGCTCGGGCGAGCGGATCGTGGGGCGGCGTAACTTCGTCGCGATCCAGGAGCGCTACCCCACCACCACCGGCCGGTGGGTCTTCGACATCCATCGGCTGGTCACCGAGGGCCGGACCACGGCCAGCGAGGTCACCGTGTCCGACGGAGTGCAGGCGGCCCGGGTGATCGCGTTCTCCGAGGTGGCGGACGGCCTGATCGTGCGGCACGTCGAGTACTGGCCCACGGCGTACGAGCCACCGGCGGATCGGGCCGATCTCGTCGAGCGGATCCCGCCCGTTCCCTGAACGACCGCAGCGTGCGGTCAGCTGATGGACCGCGGCCGACCAGGAGCCAGCCCGCGGGTGAACTCCACCCCGGCCCCTGGCGGTCCGCCGGTTGCTCGGTCTAAGGTTGGCGCGGCCACCGATCCCCGGGGAGGAACCCGATGCGTCTCAGCCGTCGACTCGCCACCATGCTCGCCGTTCTGGCGCTGGCCCTGGCCACGGCGGGTGTCGCCGGTAGCGCCGAGGCGAAGCCCCGCCCGCCGAAGGCCAAGGACGTGCAGCTCCAGGTGCTGTCGTTCAACGACTTCCACGGGCACCTGCAGCCACCGAGCGGCAACGACGCCACGTTGGGCACCACGCTGGACCCGAGCAACACCCCGGTCGGCGGCGCGGAGTACCTCGCCTCCACCCTGGAGCGTCTCCGGTCCGAGGCCCGCCACTCGCATACCGTCGCCGCCGGTGACCTGATCGGCGGCTCCCCGTTCCTCTCCGGGCTGTTCCACGACGAGCCGGCCGTCGAGTCGCTCAACGCCATGGGCCTGGACGTCTCCAGTGTCGGCAACCACGAGTTCGACGAGGGTGTGGACGAGCTGCTGCGGATGCAGCGGGGCGGCTGTCACCCGGAGGACGGCTGCTACGAGCCCTGGGGCGAGGACGGCTATCCCGGAGCCGACTTCCCCTGGCTGGCCGCAAACGTGGTGCGTGAGGACACCGGCCGGACGATCCTGCCCGGCACCACCATCAAGCGGGTCAACGGAGTCAAGGTCGGCTACATCGGCATGACCCTGGAGGCCACCCCGACGCTGGTCGCCCAGTCCGGTATCCAGGGCATCGAGTTCCGCGACGAGGTGGCGACGGCCAACCGGGCCGCTCGAGAGCTGCGCCGCCAGGGCGTGCAGACCATCATCGTGCTGCTGCACGAGGGCGGGTACCAGACCGGGACCTACCGGGACTGCGTCGGCATCTCCGGCCCCATCGTCGACATCGCCGAGAACCTGCATCCGGAGATCGACCTGGTGGTGACCGGACACACCCACCAGCCCTACGTGTGCAACATCCCCGACCCGGCCGGTGACAACCGGCTGGTCACCTCGGCCGCGTCCTTCGGACGGGTGGTGACCGAGACCAACCTGGTCATCAACAAGCGCACCGGTGAGGTGAACCGGGACGCGACCACGGCGACCAACCACCTCGTGACGCGGACCACCGCAGACCGGGTGCAGACCGACATCATCAACCGGTGGAATGCGGCGGCCGCGCCGATCGCCAACGAGGTCGTCGGGACGATCACCGCAGACATCGTTCGTTCCGAGGGCCGGAACACCGAGGGTCCGCTGGCCAACCTCATCGCCGACGCCCAGTTGGCTGCCACGGCCGCACCGGGGAACGGTGGGGCCCAGATCGCCTTCATGAACCCGGGCGGGGTCCGCGCCAACCTGACCTACGGTCAGATCTCCGGCGGTGAGTCGCCGGGCCAGGTCACCTACGGTGAGGCGTTCGCCGTGCAGCCGTTCGGCAACCTGCTGGTCACCATGGACCTGACCGGAGCGCAGATCGAACGGATGCTGGAGCAGCAGGCGATCGCCGGCCGTCCGGGCGGCCGTGACGTCCTGATCCTGGGCGTCTCGGAAGGATTCACCTTCAGCTACAACCCGACGGCACCCTTCGGCAACCGGGTCGACCCGGCCAGCATCCGGCTGAACGGGACCGTCCTGGACCCGGCGGCGACGTACCGGATCGTCACCAACAACTTCCTGGCCGACGGCGGCGACTCGTTCTCGGTGTTCACCGAGGGCGCCAACCGGATCGGTGGCGGTGACGACCTGGCCGCGCTGATCGACTACCTGGAGGCCAACAGCCCGGTGGCCCCGCCGGCGGACCGGATCGCCGGCATCTGAGGAACCTGGCCGACTTCCCGCCAGTTACTCCTTCTTCCCGCCGGCTACCTCTGGCGGGGAGAAGGAGTAACCAGCGGAGAGTCGCCGTGAGGTGTCAGAGGGCTGGATCCGGTCCTCCCCTAGGCTGAGCCGGTGCGGCGTCGGGCGTGGCGGGTGGTCGCCCAGACCTTCGGAGCGTGCCTGCGCTACCGGGTGACGGGTCTGGCCGCCGAGGCCGCGTTCTTCGCCCTGCTCTCGCTGCCCCCGCTGGTCTTCGGTCTGGCCGGGGCCATCGGGTTCATCGCCTCACGGTTCAGCGTCACCACCGTCGCCGATTTCCGCACCCAGGTGCTGGACCTGTCGTCGCGGCTGCTGACGCCGACGGCGGTGAACGACGTCATCGCCCCCACCCTGGACGACGTTCTCTTCCAGGGCCGGTTCGAAATCATCTCGATCGGGTTCGTGATCGCGCTCTGGTCCGGGTCGCGGGCGGTGAACGTGGTCGTCGACACCATCGCGATCATGTACGGGCTGGGCGGGCACCGCGGCATCCTGCGGACCCGGGCTCTGTCCTTCTCCATGTACGTGGTGTTCCTGCTTGCCGCGGTCGTGCTGCTGCCGCTGGTGTTGGCCGGGCCGGGACTGGTCGACCGGGCCCTCCCGGATCGACTGGCCGCCCTCGGCTACCTCTATTGGCCGGTCGTGCTCCTCAGCACCGCCGCCGCCCTGGCGACCGTCTACCACCTCGCCGTACCGGTGCGCACGTCGTGGCGCCGTGACCTGCCCGGAGCGGTCCTCACCCTGCTGCTCTGGCTTGGCGGCAGCGCTCTGCTCCGCTTCGTTCTCGGTGTGTCGATCGGCAGCACCTCCATCTACGGTCCACTCGCCGCCCCGATCGCGATGCTGCTCTGGCTTTACCTGATCAACCTCGCTCTGCTGGTCGGGGCGGCGTTCAATGCCAGCCTCGACGCCGGCGAGCCCCGCGCTGGGTCTCAAGAAATGGACGCGATTCTCACTAAGTGAGATATGAATTTGATCGCCGGAAGAACCTGACGGAGGGTAAGCAGGTGTCCACCCACCGTGCCCGGCGCCATCGTGGTCTGCCGCTGGCCTGGCGCGGCCGGTCGGGGCTCACCGCTCGTCGCTTCGTCGACCTCGGACGGACGGAGTCGATGATCTGTCTCGCACGCGCCCGCTGACCCAGCCCGCGCGTTGCGGCACCGATCGGTGACCATCCAGCCTTCGGCGTCGCACGCCTCCCTTCCGAGGATTCCATGAGCACCGAAACCCCTGTCCAGCCGGCACCGGGCCGCTCGACCACATCTGCGGCCGGTCGGCCCACCCCGCGGCCTCGGCGCAAGAAGGGTGAGGGTCAATGGGCGCTGGGCTACCGCGAACCACTGAACCCCAACGAGCAGTCCAAGAAGGACGACCACCCGCTCAACGTCCGCGCCCGGATCGAGAACATCTACGCCAAGCGTGGTTTCGCCTCGATCGACCCGGGCGACCTCCGCGGCCGCTTCCGCTGGTACGGGCTGTACACCCAGCGCCGCCCCGGCATCGATGGCGGCAAGACCGCGACGTTGGAGCCGTGGGAGCTGGACGACGAGTACTTCATGCTGCGGATCCGGGTCGACGGCGGTGCCCTCACCGCCGAGCAGCTGCGGGTGATCGGCCAGATCTCGGTCGAGTTCGGCCGCGATGTGGCCGATGTCACCGACCGGCAGAACGTGCAGCTGCACTGGATCCGGATCGAGGACGTCCCCGAGATCTGGCGCCGGCTGGAGGCAGTCGGTCTGGACACCACCGAGGCCTGCGGGGACTGCCCCCGGGTGATCGTGGGCTCCCCGGTCGCCGGGATCGCGGCCGACGAGATCATCGACCCGACGCCGGTCATCCGGGCCATCGCCGACACCTACATCGGCGACCCCGCGTACGCCAACCTGCCGCGCAAGTTCAAGACCGCGATCACCGGCCACCCGGTTCACGACGTGGCACCCGAGGTCAACGACGTCGCCTTCGTGGGCGTGGTGCACCCCGAGTACGGGCCGGGCTACGACCTCTGGGTCGGGGGCGGCCTGTCCACCAACCCGATGCTGGCCGTCCGGCTGGGCACCTGGGTCCCGGAGGAGGAGGTCGCGGAGGTCTGGGCCGGTGTGGTGGGAGTGTTCCGCGACTACGGGTACCGGCGGCTGCGGACCCGGGCCCGGCTCAAGTTCCTGGTCGCCGACTGGGGAGCGGAGAAGTTCCGCGACGTGCTGGAGACCGAGTACCTGCACCGGCCGCTGCTCGACGGGCCTGCGCCGGCGGTCCCCGATGAGCCGGGCGACCATATCGGTGTCCACGCCCAGAAGGACGGCCGGTTCTTCGTCGGGCTGGCCGCGATCGCCGGGCGGGTCAGCGGCAGCCGCCTGCTCGCCCTTGCCGATCTGGCCGAGAGGTACGGGTCCGGACGGCTGCGGGCCACGCCGCTGCAGAAGCTCCTGGTGCTGGACGTGCCGGAGCAGCAGGTGGAGGCGCTGGTGGCCGCGGCCGAGGCGATCGGTCTCTCGGCCCGGCCAGACACCTGGCGGCGCTCGGTGATGGCGTGCACCGGGATCGAATTCTGCAAGCTGGCGATCGTGGAGACCAAGGCGCAGGCCGCCCGGGTGGTGGAGGAGTTGGAGTCGCGGCTCGATGCCCTCGACTCGCCGATCACCGTCCACATCAACGGCTGCCCCAACTCCTGCGCCCGGATCCAGGTGGCCGACATCGGGCTCAAGGGCCAGCTGGTGGTCGGGCCGGACGGCGACCAGGTCGAGGGCTTCCAGGTGCACCTGGGCGGCGGGCTCGGCCTTGATGCCGGTTTCGGTCGCAAGCTCCGGGGCCACAAGGTCACCGCCGAGGAGCTACCCGACTACGTCGAGCGCCTGGCCCGGGCCTACGTCGGCCAGCGGACCGAGGGTGAGCGGTTCGCGCAGTGGGTCGCCCGAGCCGACGAGGCGGTGCTGGCATGACCACGTTGCGCCCTGAGCCGGTGGAAGGGCCTTCGAGCTCGGGCGGTCACAATCCGAACCGCCAGGTCATCCACTACTGCCCCTACTGCGGCGAGGAGACGCTCTTTCCCGCCGAACGCGGCTGGGAGTGCCGCAGCTGTCTGCGGGCGTTCTCGGTGGCCTTCCTCGGTCTGGTCTCCCGGGAGCGTGCCCGATGAGCACCACCCTCGACCTGTCCGGGCTGGCCGCCGAGGCCAGCCGGGAGCTGGAGGGCGCCCCCGCGCAGGAGATCATGCGCTGGGCGTACGCGGAGTTCGGCTCGGGCCTGGTGGTCACCTCGTCGATGGTCGACACGGTGATGATCCACCTGGCCGAGCAGGTGGCTCCGGGGATCGATGTGATCTTCCTGGACACCGGGTACCACTTCGTGGAGACGATCGGCACCCGGGACGCGGTCGCCCTGGTGCACAACGTGAACGTGATCAACGTGACGCCGGAGCAGACCGTGGCCGAACAGGACGCAACCTGGGGCAAGGACCTGTTCGCCCGTGACCCGGACCGCTGCTGCGCGCTGCGCAAGGTCGCTCCGCTGGGTGCGGCGCTCCGGCCGTACTCGGCCTGGGCCAGCGGGCTGCGTCGCGTCGATTCTCGGGCCCGGGCGAATACGCCCGTGGTCTCCTGGGACGCCAAGCGCCAGCTGGTGAAGGTGGCGCCGATCGCGACCTGGTCCGACGAGCAGCTGATGGCCTACATCGCCGAGCACCAGCTGCTGCTCAACCCACTGCTCGATGACGGTTACAGCTCCATCGGGTGTGAACCCTGCACCCTGCGCTCGAGCGGGCCCGATGCCCGGGCCGGCCGGTGGGCCGGCCTGGCCAAGACCGAATGCGGGATCCACCTGTGAGCTCGACCGAGACGGCGGCAGACCTGGGAACGGGGGCTCAGCCGGGCGAAGCCCGCGCGGCTGCCCTTCGCCAGGCTCAGGAAGCAGGAACCCAGGCCCAGGGCGCAGCCCAGGCTCGCAGTGCACCCGCCGGCGCCACTTTGTGGTTCACCGGGCTGCCGTCCGCCGGCAAGTCGACGATCGCCAACGCGCTGGCCGACCGGCTGGCGGAGACCGGGCGCCGGGTCCAGGTGCTGGACGGGGACGAGGTCCGGCCCCACCTGTCCAGCGGCCTCGGCTACAGCCGCGAGGACCGGGACCTGAACGTCAAGCGGATCGGCTGGGTCGCCCGCCTGCTCGCCAGCCACGGCGTCGTCGTGCTGGTCCCGGTCATCGCCCCGTACGCGGCCGCCCGCGAGGCGGTTCGCGCGGACCACGCGGAGGCCGGAGTTCGGTTCGCCGAGATCTACGTCTCGACCTCCATCGAGGTGGCCGAGTCGCGCGACGTCAAGGGCCTCTACGCCCGGGCCCGACGGGGAGAGCTGAGCGGGCTGACCGGAGTGGACGACCCGTACGAGCGGCCCGACCGGCCCGAGCTGGTGCTCGACACGGCCCGCGTCGGCCTGGCCACCGCGGTCGAGCGCACCGCCTCCCTGCTCGCGGCGATCACCGAGGAGCCGGCCCGATGAACGCCGTGAACGAGGCAAGGGCCCCCTTGTACCCCCGGACAAGCAGGAGTGAGCTGCGTCCGCTGACCGAGCTCGAGGCGCTGGAGTCGGAGTCGGTGCACATCATCCGCGAAGTTGCCGCCACGTTCCGGTCTCCGGTGATGCTGTTCTCGGGCGGCAAGGACTCGGTGGTGATGCTGCACCTGGCGGCCAAGGCCTTCTGGCCGGCGCCGATCCCCTTCGGCCTGCTGCACGTCGACACCGGCCACAACTTCGAGGAGGTGCTGGAGTTCCGCGACCAGGCGGCGGAGTTCTACGGTGCCCGCCTCGAGGTGGCGCGGGTCCAGGACTATCTCGACGACGGCCGGCTTCGGGAGCGGCCGGACGGCCAGCGCAACCCGCTGCAGACCGTGCCGCTGCTGGACGCGATCACCGAGGGCAAGCACGACGCGGTCTTCGGCGGCGGGCGGCGTGACGAGGAGCGGGCCCGGGCCAAGGAGCGGGTGTTCAGCATGCGCGACGAGTTCGGGCAGTGGGACCCGCGCAACCAGCGCCCCGAGCTGTGGTCGCTCTACAACGGCCGGCACCTGCCGGGCGAACACGTGCGGGTGTTCCCGCTGTCCAACTGGACCGAGCTCGACGTGTGGGACTACATCGCGGCGGAGAAGATCACCCTCCCCTCGATCTACTACGCGCACGAGCGGCCGGTGATGCTGCGCGACGGCATGTGGGTCGCGGTCACCCCGGTGACTCCGCCGCGGGCGGAGGAGAGGGTCGAGCTGCGGTCGGTGCGTTACCGCACGGTCGGCGACATGTCCTGCACCGCCGCGGTGCTGTCGACGGCCAGCACCGTGCACGACGTGATCACCGAGGTCGGCCTGAGCTCGCTCACCGAGCGCGGAGCCACCCGGGCGGACGACCGGCTGTCCGAGGCCGCGATGGAGGACCGCAAGCGGGAAGGGTACTTCTGATGGCACCTCGCTCCCCCGCGCTCACCGCCGGACGGCGTACGCTCCTCCGGCTGGCCACCGCCGGCTCGGTCGACGACGGCAAGTCGACCCTGGTCGGACGGCTGTTGTTCGACACCAACTCGGTGCTCAGCGACACCCTGGACCACGTCGAGCAGGTCAGCCGGCGTCGCGGCCTGGACCGGGCGGACCTGGCCCTGCTCACCGACGGCCTGCGGGCGGAGCGGGAGCAGGGCATCACCATCGACGTCGCGTACCGCTACTTCGCTACGCCGTCCCGGAAGTTCGTGCTGGCCGACTGCCCGGGACACGTGCAGTACACCCGCAACACCGTTACCGGCTCCTCCACCGCCGACGTGATCGTGCTGCTGGTCGACGCGCGCAACGGAGTGGTCGAGCAGACCCGACGCCACCTGGCGGTCGCGTCGCTGCTCCGGGTGCCACACGTGGTGCTGGTGGTCAACAAGATCGACCTCGTCGACTACGCCGAGGACGTGTTCTGGTCCGTGGCCACCGACTTCGCCCTGCTGGCCCGCAGCCTCGGCGTGCTCGACACCCACTGCATCCCGGTCTCGGCCACCGAGGGCGACAACGTCGTGACGCGCTCGGCGCGGACACCCTGGTACGACGGCCCGACGCTGCTCGGCTACCTGGAGAACGTCGACGACCGGTCGCTGGCCCTCGGCTCGGACTTCCGCTTCCCGGTGCAGCACGTGGTCCGTCCCCAGTCGGCGGCACCGGCCCCCTGGGCCGCTCAGGCGCCGAAGGTGGACGGTGACTACCGCGGGTACGCCGGCAAGATCGAGTCCGGTCGGGTCCGGGTGGGCGAGGAGGTCGTGGTGCTGCCGCGCGGGTCCCATGCGGTGGTGGAGGCCATCGACACTCCGGACGGGCCGCTGGAGGCCGCCGGCGCCGGGCAGTCGGTGGTGCTGCGCCTCCTGCAGGACCTCGACGTCTCTCGGGGCGACGTCCTGGCCGCCACGGACGCGCCACCGGCACCGGTGCGGGATCTCGCCGCGACGGTGTGCTGGCTGGCCGAACGCGAGCTGCAGGTCGGCGCCCGGCTGCTGGTGCAGCACGGGACATCGGTGACCAAGGCCATCGTCAAGGCGATCGAGGGTGCCCTCGACCTGGACTTCGAGGTCGGGACCGTACCGCGCTGGGTACCGACCAGCACCCTCCGGCTCAACGATCTCGGCCGGGTCCGGCTCGCGCTGGCCTCGCCCCTGCCGATCGACCCGTACAAGGAGCACCGGACGACCGGCGCCTTCATCCTGGTCGACGAGGCCGATGGCTGGACCCTGGGCGCCGGCATGGCGGGAGCCACCCCGTTGCCGACCGGCGGCCCCGACTCCGAACGGGCCGCACCGGCGCGCCCGTCCGGACTGCTGCAACCCGCACAACCCGAAAGTGAACCGTCATGACCGCTCCCTCCCTGGTGCTGCTCGGCTACGGCAGCCCCGACCCCCGGGTCTCCCAGGTCAGCCAACAGCTCCGCGACCAGCTGCTCGAGATCCGACCGGAGCTCGACGTCCACGTCGGCTTCCTGGCCCAAGGTGGACCGAGTGCTATGTCGGTCGTTCACCGTCTGGTCGGCCAAGGCGTCGCGGAGATCGTGCTGGTCCCGTTGTTGCTGTCGGAGGCCTTCGGCGCACCGGCCGCGGTGTCGGCGCTGACGGCCCAGGCGGCAGCCGCGCATCCCGGACTGCGGATCACCGCGGCCCGGCCGATCGGCCCGGAGGCGCAGCTGCTGTCCAACCTCGACGGCCGGCTGCGGGAGGCCCTGCGGGTACGTCGGGTCTGCGAGCTGGACGCGCTGGTGTTCGCCGCGGCCGGCAGCTCCGACGTACGCAGCAACGCCCTGGTGGCCCGGCGGGCCCGGCAGTGGGCCACCCATCACCGGCTCCCCCACGTCGTGTCCTTCGCCGGCGGG
>DASQVF010000490.1:0-2165 GCA_035640915.1 Propionibacteriaceae bacterium | reverse complement strand
GCCCATGATCAGCGACATCCGGCCGAGGAACTCGCGGTCCCGTCGCCACGGAGTGAACCCGAGAACGTCGGCGGTGCCGGTGGTCGGGTGCAACAGGCCGGCCAGCATCTTCAGGGTCGTCGTCTTGCCCGCTCCGTTGGGCCCGAGGAAACCGACGATCTCCCCGGGCTGGATGGAGAAGCTCACCTCGGCGACGGCATGCACCTCCCGGGTACGCCGGCGCACCAGCGCCGCCAGCGCCGCTCGTACGCCGCCCTCCCGCTCCGGCACGACGTAGGTCTTGCCCAGATCGGTCACGGTGATGGCGGGTTGCATCGGCGCCTCTCCCCTCGGATGGAACCCACGTCTACGTAGGTTTCGGTGCCTCTACGCAGGTTGCAACCCGCGTAGAGGGCTTGAAACCTACGTATACGTAGGTTCCTGCCGACCAGCGTGACGCGTCCTATCCGTC
Organism: Propionibacteriaceae bacterium; assembly: GCA_035640915.1. Taxonomy (GTDB): domain Bacteria; phylum Actinomycetota; class Actinomycetes; order Propionibacteriales; family Propionibacteriaceae; genus Microlunatus. The sequence goes on along the minus strand of DASQVF010000490.1, from coordinate 1,714 downwards.
AGGCTGGCAGTGCAGACTCCCATCCTGACGGGTGACTCTGACACCGGGCAGGTTAATTTCGCCCTGCCCGTGCCAGCGGGTGACGAGCTGCTCGACCGCAGCGACGTGCCGGGCGGTGGCCTCGTCGGCGCCGTGGCGCAGCAGCCAGCGCCGAATCACCCGGGTGCGGAGCGCGGCCGGCTGGTCGAGCAGCGTCGCCGCGTGGAGGGTGTCGGTACCCGGGTCGGCCTCGGCCGCCAGGGCGTCGAGCAGGTCGGCGTCCTCCCGTGCCAGCGCCGCCGTGCGGGCCAGCGCCTCGGCGACGCCCGGGCCGAGCTCGACCTCCAGGGTGGGCAGCACCGTGCGGCGGACGCGTACGCGGGCGAAGCGCGGATCGGCGTTGTGCGGGTCGGACCACGGGTCCAGGCCGAGCTCGGCACAGGCCTGCTCGGTTCCGGCGCGGCGCAGGCCGAGCAAGGGCCGGACCAGCCACCCGGCTCGGGGAGCCATTCCGGCCAGCGAGCGGATGCCGGAGCCCCGGGCCAGCCCGAGCAGCACGTTCTCGGCCTGGTCGTCGAGGGTGTGGCCCAGCCAGACGGTGGCCGAGCGACGACCGGCCTCGCTGTGCAGCGCGGCGTACCGGGCGGTGCGGGCCGCCGCCTCCGGCCCACCCTCAGCATCCGCCGGCACCGTCACCTCGGCGATCACCACGTCGGTGAACCCCAGGCGACCGAGCTGGTCCCCGGCCCGTTCGGCGACTGCGGCCGAGTCGGGCTGGAGATTGTGGTCGACGACCACGGCGGTGAGCGCTCGGCCCTCCCGCGTGGCGGCTCGGTGAGCGCCGAAGGCCAGGGCGAGAGAGTCGGGGCCGCCGGAGCAGGCGACGAGCAGGTGCGCGTCGGCGTCGGTCAGCGCGGCCGCGACGGCCTGAACCACGGCGAGCGCGGCCGGACCCAGCTCGCGGCGCGCCATGGCCGCATTGTCCTACAGGCTGGCCGGCTCCGGATGGACTCGGGACAGCCAGAGCTCGGGATCGGCGATCTCCGCCCGGGTGGGCAGGGTGTTGGGCGAGGTCCACACCTTGTTCAGCCCCTCCATGCCGACCCGGCCGATCACGGTCTTGCAGAACACGGCCCCGTCCCGGTACTGCCGCATCTTGGCGTCCAGGCCGAGCAGCTTGCGGATCACCTTGTCGAAGCCCTGACCCTGGCGGCGGATGGTGAACTTGCCCCGGATCGCGGCCACCGTGGGGATGACCTCGGGACCGACACTGTCCATCACCACATCGGCGTGACCCTCGAGCAGGGACATCACCGCGGTGATCCGGTCCACGATCTCCCGCTGCGCCGGCGTCTGGACGAGGTCGACGATCGAGATCTCGGTGTTGCTGTTCAGGCTCTCGATGATCCGCTGCACGGCGTTGCCCAGCATCTGGGCGAGAACCGCGGGGTCGAGGTCGGCGCTGGCGACGACCTGGGACACCTGGTCAGTCAGGTAGTCCCGCAGCCACGGCACCGCCGCGAACTGGACCCGGTGGGTCTCCTCGTGCAGGCAGACCCAGAGCCGGAAGTCGCTCGGCTCGACCAGCAGCTCGCGCTCGATGGCGACGATGTTGGGTGCGACCAGCAGTAGCCGCCCACCGGGGAAGAAGGGATCGAACTGCCCGAGCACCTTCGGCGCGAGGTAGCTCAGCAGGGCGCCGACCTCTACGCCGGTCAGCCGCGGGCCGATCCCG
>DASQVF010000489.1:0-2645 GCA_035640915.1 Propionibacteriaceae bacterium | reverse complement strand
CGTCACCGCCTTCGGGCAACCGGGCAACGACCGGCCGCGGCTGTTCCGGCTGCCGCAGAGCCGGGCGCTGGTCAACCGGATGGGGTTCAACAACCGCGGTGCCGCCGCGCTGGCCGTCCGGCTGCGGGCGGCCGGGGTCGCTCGGGGCAACCGGGCGGTCGGCATCCCGGTCGGGGTGTCGATCGGCAAGACCAAGTTCACCCCGTTGGGCGACGCCACGGGGGACTACCTGACCTCGCTTCGGCTGCTGGAACCCTACGCCGACTACCTCGCGGTCAACGTCTCCAGCCCCAACACCCCCGGGCTGCGCTCGCTGCAGGACGCCGACACCCTGGCCGAGCTGCTGGGGGCCCTGGTGGCGGAGGCGAGGGCGCTGTCCGCGACGGACCCGCCACTGCCGATCCTGGTCAAGCTGGCCCCGGACCTGACCGAGGACGCGCTGGAGCAGGCGTTGGACGTCGCCGAGCGGGCGGGGGCCGCCGGCCTGATCGCCACCAACACCACCCTCAGCCGGGACGCACTGCACCCGGCCGACCAGGCCGGCGGCCGGGAGGCCGGCGGACTGTCCGGAGCGCCGCTGGCCGCTCGGGCCCGCGCGGTGGTCGCCTTCCTGGCCGCCCGCACGTCGCTCCCGGTGATCGGGGTGGGCGGCATCCTGACCCGCGACGACGGGCAGGCGATGCTCGACGCCGGCGCCCGACTGCTGCAGGTCTACACCGGCTATGTCTACGGCGGCCCAGGTCTGATCGCGGACCTGAACCGTCTGGTGCCCGAGAGGACGAGGACAACATGACCACTGCGTACGGGTCCCGGCTCGGTAGGGCGGTGGCCGAACGGGGTCCGCTCTGCGTCGGGATCGACCCGCACCCGGCCCTGCTGGACCGCTGGGATCTGCCCCGCAGCGCGGCGGGCCTGGAGCGGATGGCCCGCGGCATGGTCGAGGCGCTGGGACCGCAGGTGGCGGTGTTCAAACCGCAGTCGGCGTTCTTCGAGCAGTACGGTTCGGCCGGCATCGCCGTCCTGGAGCGCACCCTCGCCGACATCGCCGCCGTCGGCGCGCTCTCCCTGCTCGACGTCAAGCGCGGTGACATGAGCACCTCGATGGACGCGTACGCCGCCGCCTACCTGGCCGACGGGTCGCCGCTGGCCGCGGACGCGATCACGGTGAACCCCTACCTGGGCATCGGTTCGCTGGCCGGGGCGATCGACCTGGCCCTGCAGCAGGGTCGCGGCGTCTATCTCCTCGCCCTGACCAGCAACCCGGAGGGGCCGCAGTTCCAGCACGCGCGGGTGGCCGACGGCCGGATGGTCGGCCAGGTGGTGGTCGAGGAGGCGGCCCGGTACAACCCGGCGGGTGAGCTGGGCTCGGTCGGCGTGGTCGTCGGGGCGACCATCGGCCGGACCGGCGTGGACTTCTCGGGCCTATCCGGGTCGATCCTCGCTCCCGGGATCGGAGCGCAGGGAGCCACGGCCGCCGACCTCGCCGAGGTGTTCGGCCTGGCCAGGTCCCTGGTGCTGCCGAGTGCCAGTCGCGAGGTGATGGCCGCCGGGCCGGACCCGGCTGGGCTCCGAGCGGCGGCGGCGCGGATGCGAGGCGAGATGGAAGCCGTTCTCGGCGTGGGGTAAGTTTCCAAACCTCTGATCGGCAGCGAAGGACGCGACCAGTGACAATCCCCCCGTTGAGCGACGAACAGCGTCAGCAGGCGCGGAGTGCGGCGACCCAGGCCCGGCGCCGCCGCGCTGAGATGAAGCAGGCCCTCCGGTCCGGGGAGCGGACGCTGGCCGAGGTGCTCAGCATGGCCGAGCACGACGACGTCATCGCCCACACCAAGGTGATCGACGTGCTCCGGGCGCTGCCCCGCGTCGGCACGGTGCGGGCGGGCAAGGTGATGGAGCGGCTGGAGATCGCCGCCAACCGGCGGCTGCGCGGGCTGGGCAAGCACCAGACGGCCGCGCTGATCGCGGAGTTCTCCGCCCGGGGATCGGGCACCACGTCCTCCCGGACGTGACCTCGGCGCGCCTCACGGTTCTCTCCGGGCCGACCGCGGTCGGCAAGGGAACGGTGGTCGCCCGGCTGGCCGCCGAGCACCCCGAGATCTTCGTCTCGGTCTCGGCCACCACCCGGCCGTCGCGGCCGGGCGAGGTGCACGGCCTCCACTACCTGTTCGTCTCGCCGGCCGAGTTCGACGCGTTGGTCGCCGACGGGGCGCTGCTGGAGTGGGCGGTGGTGCACGGCGTGCACCGCTACGGGACCCCGCGGGCGCCGGTGGAGGGGGCCCTCGCCGAGGGCCGGCCCGCATTGCTCGAGATCGACCTGCAGGGCGCCCGCCAGGTCAAGAACAGCTGTCCCGGCGCGACCTTCGTCTTTCTGGCTCCGCCGTCCTGGGAGGAGCTCGTCCGCCGGCAGGTCGGCCGCGGCACCGAGACGCCGCAGCAACGGGAGCAGCGGCTGGCCACCGCCCGGGCGGAACTGGCGGCCAGTGCGGAGTTCGACCACGTGGTCGTCAACCGCGAGGTGGGCCAGGCGGTGCAGGACTTGGTAGCATTGGTGCGTCTGTAGCCCTGCAGGTCTGCTCTGCACGCCCTGGCTCGGACGTCACCTCCAACCCAAAGGTTTTCTTTTGTCTGGTTCCCACCTGGTCGCC
>DASQVF010000488.1:0-3027 GCA_035640915.1 Propionibacteriaceae bacterium | reverse complement strand
CACAGTCTGTCAACACCTGCCCTGGTGTCGAACTGCCATTGAGCTCCGGCTTCGAACGGGCGGCGGGAAAGCGGTCTGGCTATGCTGCGGCCAGGTGGGCACCCGTTCCGCCGAAGGGATGGCACGTGAAGTACAACGAGGGCGCGCAGCTCGATCCGTCGCAGATGGGTGGGGGCGGCCGGCGCCGCGGCGGCGGGATCGCGATCGGCGGCGGGGCCGGTGTCCTGGTGCTGCTGATCGCGCTGCTGTTCGGGGTGAACCCCGGTGACATTCTCGGCAGCGGCACGGCCGCGCCCGAGCAGACGACCGGAGCCACTCCGTTCGCCCAGTGCAGCCGGGGCTCCGACGTCAGCCGGGATCGGGACTGCCGGTTCGTCGCATTCACCAACTCCATCCAGGACTACTGGAGCCAGACGGTGCAGGGCTACGACGAGATCCAGGTCAACACGTTCTCGGGTGGCGTGGACACGGCCTGCGGCAGCGCCACCTCGGAGGTCGGGCCGTTCTACTGCCCGGCGGACACCACCGTCTACCTGGACCTGTCGTTCTTCGACCAGCTCACTGAGCAGCTCGGAGCCCAGGGCGGGGACGCGGCGGAGGCGTACGTGCTGGCGCACGAGTTCGGGCACCACGTGCAGAACCTGACCGGCGTGATGCGGCAGGTGCAGGGCAGCGGCCAGGGGACCGGCCCGAAGTCGCCCGGCGTGCGACTCGAGCTGCAGGCCGACTGCTACGCCGGAGCCTGGTTCAAGTACGCGATCACCGATCCCAACGACCCGATCGCCGAGGTTAGCCAGGACGACCTGAACCGGGCCGCCGACGCCGCGGCGGCGGTGGGTGATGACCGGATCCAGCAGAAGACCCAGGGCCAGGTGACCCCGGAGAGCTGGACCCACGGATCGGCCGATCAGCGTCAGAAGTGGCTGGCCCGCGGGTTCACCAGCGGCGACCCGAACGCCTGCGACACCTTCGCCGCCAACGCCATCTGATTCTTCTGGTCTGGCTCCTCGCGCTATCGCGCTCCACCCCGCCGACGTCGTCGTCGCTCGCAGAGGAAGAGCGCCTCCCCTCGCTCCTCCTCCGCTCGGCGGCGCGCGATACCGACGCTCGGAGCCTTACGACGGCTCGACCCTCAGGTCAGCCGACGTTGCAGGTGACGCCGGTGGCGTGCACCGGGCAGTAGCCGAACGGGTTCTTGTCCAGGTACTGCTGGTGGTAGTCCTCGGCGTAGTAGAAGTCCGGCGCCGGCTTGATCTCGGTGGTGATCCGGCCGTAGCCGGCCCGGGCGAACTCGGTCTCGAACTCCTTGCGGACCCGCTCCGCGACAGCGAGCTGCTCGTCGCTGGTGGTGTAGATCGCCGAGCGGTACTGCGTGCCCACGTCGTTGCCCTGGCGCATTCCCTGGGTCGGGTCGTGGTTCTCGAAGAAGATCTTCAGCAGCTGCTCGTAGCTCACCTTCTTCGGGTCGTAGCTGACCTTGACGATCTCGGTGTGCCCGGTCCGGGCGCTGCACACCTCCTCGTAGGTGGGGTTCGGGGTGAAGCCGCCCGCGTAGCCGGCCGCGGTGTTGGTCACGCCCGGGGTCTGCCAGAACAACTTCTCCGCGCCCCAGAAACAACCGAGGGCGAAGTAGGCCACCTCGGACCCGTCCGGGACCTTCTGGACCGGGATACCGAAAACGTCGTGGAACGTGGGATTGACCAGGACCGAAGTGCTACGGCCCCGCAGCGCCTGGTCCGGCTGGACCAGGGTGGTCTTGGCGCGGGAGAACAACATGAGGCCAGTCTGCCTTTCTCACCGGTGAGCGATCGCCGCCGGCTGCCCAGCACAACAACACGCCGGGGTCGAGTGTTCCGGGACCGCACGGGGGACCGCCACGGCGTCGTCCTACGCTGGCTGGTGTGACTGTGACGCACGGCTTCTCCACTCGGGCCATTCATGCCGGCCAGGAACCGGACTCGGCGACCGGCTCGGTGGTACCGCCGATCTACGCGACGTCGACCTTCGTGCAGGACGGCGTGGGCGGCCTCCGCGGCGGGGGATATGAGTACTCCCGCTCGGCCAACCCGACCCGCACCGCCCTGGAGGAGTGCATCGCCTCCCTGGAGGGCGGCAAGCACGGCTTCGCCTTCGCCAGCGGCCTGGCCGCCGAGGACACGCTGCTGCGGGCCATCGCCAGCCCGGGCAGTCACTTCGTGGTGCCGCACGACGCGTACGGCGGCACGTTCCGGCTGTTCGCCAAGGTGCACGAGCGCTGGGGGGTGACCGCCGACCCGGCGCCACTGGCGGACCTGGCCGCGGTGGAGGCCGCGATCACCCCGGGGGAGACCACCGGAGTGTGGATCGAGACCCCGACCAACCCGCTGTTGGCCATCGCCGACATCGCGGCCATCGCCGACCTGGCCCATGCGGCCGGCGCCCTGGTGATCGTCGACAACACCTTCGCCAGCCCCTACCTGCAGCAGCCGCTCGCCCTCGGCGCGGACGTGGTGGTGCACTCCACCACCAAGTACTGCGGCGGCCATTCCGACATCGTCGGCGGGGCCCTGGTCGTCAACGACGACGACCTGAACCTCCGGCTCCGCTTTTACCAGAACGCGATGGGCGGGGTGGCCAGCCCGTTCGACTCCTGGCTGGTGCTGCGCGGGCTGCGGACGTTGGCGGTGCGGATGGACCGGCACAGCGACAACGCGGAGCAGGTGGCAGCGTTCCTGGCCGAGCACCCGAAGGTGAACGAGGTGTACTTCCCGGGCCTGCCCAGCCATCCGGGCCACGACCTGGCCAAGCGGCAGATGAGCCGGTTCGGCGGAATGGTCAGCTTCACGGTGGCCGGTGGCGAGGCCGCGGCCCTTGAGGTGTGCGGCCGGACCAAGGTGATCATGCTCGGCGAGTCGCTGGGCGGCGTGGAGTCGCTGATCGAGCACCCGGGCCGGATGACCCATGCGTCGGTCGCCGGGACCCAGCTCGAGGTGCCGGGGGACCTGGTCCGGCTCAGTGTCGGCATCGAGGACGTCCAGGACCTGATCG
>DASQVF010000487.1:0-5669 GCA_035640915.1 Propionibacteriaceae bacterium | reverse complement strand
CGGCTCAAGGCCACCGGGTTCGAGGAGGTCATCGTGACCAACACCCTGCCGATCGCCGACCACCAGCGCTTCGACGCCCTCACCGAGCTGTCGATCGCCCCGCTGATCGCCCGGGCCATCCGCGAGGTCTTCGAGGACGGCTCGGTGACCTCGCTGTTCAACGGTCAGGGCTAAGGATCGATCGGCCGGGGAGCGAGGACGTGGGCGCGCCGCGTCAGGCGGGGGTCCGGGCGTCGGCATACCGCCGGAGCGTGGACGGGCCTGGCGGAGCCCGAGCGGGCGAGGGCGGATGGTTGCGACGACGGTATGCCGACGCCCGGACCCGATCGTTTCGGAGCAAGCGCCCGGGGACGAGCGGGTGGGTGGCGGCTGGTGGATGCGTCGGCTAAGGTTGTCCGGTTGCCTCGGCGAGGGTCAGTTCTGACCGTGATCGACTAGGTTTGGATGCGTCCGGCCTGCCTTCCCGGGGTCGCAGCCCGTAGCCCCATCCCCCAAGAGAAGTTCGAGGAGTTCCGTTCGTGCCCGAGGTCAAGCTCACCGCCGAACTGCGCACGGAGTTCGGCAAGGGCGCTGCCCGCCGGATCCGCCGTGCCCACAAGGTGCCGGCCGTGCTGTACGGCCACGGAACCGACCCCATCCACATCTCGCTGCCCGGGCACGAGACGCTGCTCGCGCTGCGCACCGCCAACGCGCTGCTCTCCATCGAGGTCAACGGCCAGGCCCAGCTGGCGCTGCCCAAGCAGGTCCAGCGGGATCCGCTGAAGCACACCATCGACCACGTCGACCTGGTGCTGGTCCGCCGCGGCGAGAAGGTCACGGTGGACGTCCCCGTGGTCGTCCAGGGCGAGACGAGCCCGGATGTGCTGGTCGTGGTGGATCACAACTCCGTGCCGATCGAGGCCGAGGCCACCCACCTGCCCGAGCAGATCGTGGTCTCCGTCGAGGGCCGCGAGCCCGGCACCCAGATCCTGGCCGGCGACCTGGAGCTGCCGGCCGGCGCCAGCCTCGGCCTGGACGCCGAGACCCTGATCGTCAACCTCACCAACGCCCCGAGCGCCGAGGCGATCGAGGCGGAGCTCGCGGAGGCGGGTGCCGAGGTCGGGATGGAGCCGGCGGAGGCGAGCGGGACCGAGTCCGCGGACACCGACGCGGCCGCCGAGCCGGAGCCGGAGCCCGCCAACGCCTGAGCCGGGAGGGCCCTGGCTGGTCGTCGGTCTGGGCAACCCGGGACCGGCGTACGCGGGTCACCGGCACAACATCGGTTACCGGGTCGTCGAGGAGCTGGCCGGCCGGCTGTCGGCGCGCTTCGCGCCGCTGCGCGGAATCCGGGCCGAGGTGGCCGAGGGTCGGCTCGGCGGACCCGGCGCGAGCTCGCCCCGACTGGTGTTGGCCCGATCGCGGACCTTCATGAACGAGACCGGTGGGCCGGTCTCTCGGCTGCTGGCGTACTACAAGCTCGATCTGGACCGGATGATCGTGGTCCACGACGAGCTGGACATCGATCCCGGGCAGATCCGGGTCAAGCGCGGTGGCGGCGACAACGGGCACAACGGTCTCCGGTCGATCCGGGCCGCGCTCGGCGGAGCCGGCGACTTCTACCGGATCCGGGTCGGCGTCGGTCGTCCGCCCGGCCGCCAGGACCCGGCCGACTTCCTGCTCAGCAACTTCCCGGCCGGTGTCCGCGAGTCGATCGCGGTGGAGGTGACCCGCGCCGCCGACGCGATCGAGTCGCTCGTCGCCGTCGGCCTCGAGCGGACCCAGAACCTGTTCAACTCCTAGGCCCCGCGGTCTTCAGCTTTGCGGGCATCTCCGGCGTTGAGGTGCCCGGAAACCTGAAGACCGGAGGGTGGACCGGCCGAGTACCTTGGCTCGGTGAGCCTCTCGGGACTCGTCGATCTCTTCTGCACCGAACCCACACTCTCCGCCACCCTCGCCGACGCCCGCGAGGTGCGGCCGGCGGCGCTGGACCTGACCGCGCCGCCACCGATGCGTCCCCTGATCGCCGCCGCGATGACCGCGTCCGCCGAACGTGGGGGGGCCGACCGCCCGGTGCTCCTGGTCACCTCGACCTACCGGGAGGCCGAGGAGCTGGCCGCCGCTCTGGAGTGCCTGCTGCCGCCGGACGACGTCGCCTACTACCCGGCGTGGGAGACCCTGCCGCACGAGCGGCTCAGCCCGCGCTCCGACACTGTCGGCCGGCGCCTCGCCGTGCTCCGCCGACTGGCCGGCAACGACGAGCTGCCGCCGCCGCGGGTGATCGTGGCCCCGGTCCGCAGCGTGCTGCAGCCGCAGGTCAAGGGCCTCGGCGACCTGAAGCCGGTCCGGCTGACCGTCGGCGAGGACATGGACCTCGCCGACCTGGCGGCCGGCCTGGTCGGGGCGGCCTACGTCCGGGTCGACCTGGTCGAGCGGCGCGGTGAGTTCGCCGTTCGGGGCGGGATCGTCGACATCTTCCCGCCGACCGAGGAGCACCCGGTCCGGATCGACTTCTTCGGCGACACGGTGGAGGAGATCCGCTACTTCGCGGTGGCCGACCAGCGCTCGGGTCCCGATACCCGCACCGAGATCATTGCCTCGCCCTGCCGCGAGCTGCTGCTGACCGACGACGTACGCCGGCGCGCCTTTCAGCTGTCCCAGGAGCACCCCGAGCTGATCGAGATGCTGGACAAGATCGCCCAGGGCCATGCGGTCGACGGGATGGAGGCGCTGTCCCCGGCCCTGGTCGACGGGATGGAGCTGCTGGTCGACCTGCTGCCGCCGGAGACCTCGATCCTGGTGTGCGACCCCGAGCTGGTGCGCGGGCGCGCAATCGACCTGGTGAAGACCAGCGAAGAGTTCCTGCACGCGTCCTGGGCGGCCGCGGCCGGCGGCGGTAAGGCACCGATCGACCTCGGCGCCTCGTCATACCGGCCGCTGGCCGACGTGCGCGCCGCCGCCCTCGCCCGCGGGCTGGCCTGGTGGACGTTGTCGCCGTTCAGCGCCGGCCCGACCGGCCCCGGGCCCGGGCTGGCGGAGCCGGTCGCCGCCCTCGTCCGCACCGAGGACGGGGAGATCGTCGACCTCAGTGCGGCCATCACCGGGGTGGCCGTCGAGTCCCGCACCATCGCCGGCCACGCCGGAGAGACCTACCGCGGCGACACCGAGTCGGCGGTGAACGACATCGCGAAGCGGATCCGGGACGGCTGGCACGTGGTTCTGATGGCCGAGGGCCACGGCCTGAGCGCCCGGCTGGCCGAGGTGCTCAGCGAGCATGACCTGCCCGCCCGCACCGTGCAGGATCTCACCGACTCACCGCCGACCGGGATCGGCACCGTGATCACCGGTGGCCTGGCCCACGGGTTCGTCGCCGACGAGATCAAGCTCGCCGTGTTCACCGCGAGCGACCTGTCCGGGCAGCGGTCCGCGGACAAGGCCGCCCGCCGGATGCCGGCCCGGCGCAAGAACCAGATCGACCCGCTGGAGCTGACCGCGGGCGATCCGGTGGTGCACAGCCAGCACGGCGTGGGCCGCTACCGCGAGATGGTGCAGCGCACGGTGGCCGGGGCCACCCGGGAGTATCTGGTGATCGAGTACGCGCCCTCCAAGCGCGGCCAGCCGGGGGACCGGCTCTACGTGCCGATGGACGCGCTGGACCAGGTGACCCGCTACGTCGGTGGCGAGAACCCCACCCTGGACAAGATGGGCGGAGCCGACTGGGCGAAGCGCAAGGGCCGGGCCCGCAAGGCGGTCCGGGAGATCGCCGCCGAGCTGATCAAGCTGTACGCCGCCCGGCAGGCCACCCGCGGGCACGCCTTCGGCGCCGACACCGCCTGGCAGCGGGAGCTGGAGGACGCCTTCGGCTACGTGGAGACCCCCGACCAGCTCGCGGCGGTCGAGGAGGTGAAACGGGACATGGAGCAGGTCGTGCCGATGGACCGGCTGATCTGCGGCGACGTCGGCTACGGCAAGACCGAGATCGCGGTGCGCGCCGCGTTCAAGGCGGTGCAGGACGGCAAGCAGGTCGCGATCCTGGTCCCGACCACCCTGCTGGTCCAGCAGCACCACGCCACCTTCGCCGACCGGTACGCCGGCTTCCCGATCAACGTTGCCCCGCTGTCGCGGTTCCAGAGCGAGGCCGAGGCCAAGGCCACCTTGGAGGGACTGGCCGACGGCAAGGTGGACGTGGTGGTCGGCACCCACCGGCTGCTCTCGCCGGAGGTCAGGTTCAAAGACCTCGGTCTGGTGGTGATCGACGAGGAGCAGCGGTTCGGCGTCGAGCACAAGGAGCAGCTGAAGCGGCTGCGGACGGCGGTCGACGTGCTGGCCATGTCCGCCACCCCGATCCCGCGCACGCTGGAGATGGCGATCACCGGCATCCGGGAGATGAGCACCATCGCGACCCCGCCGGAGGAGCGGCACCCGGTGCTGACCTTCGCCGGGCCGTACGACGAGGCCCAGGTCACCGCCGCGATCCGGCGCGAGCTGCTGCGGGAGGGCCAGGTGTTCTACGTGCACAACCGGGTGCAGAGCATCGACAAGGTCGCCAGGAGGCTCGCCGAGCTGGTCCCGGAGGCCCGGGTGGCCACCGCCCACGGGCAGATGGGGGAGCACCAGCTGGAGCAGGTGATGGTCGACTTCTGGGAGCGGCGGACCGACGTCCTGGTCTGCACCACGATCGTCGAGGCGGGACTGGACATCTCCACCGCCAACACGCTGCTGATCGAGCGCTCCGACCTGATGGGCCTGTCCCAGCTGCACCAGCTGCGGGGCCGGGTCGGCCGGGGACGGGAGCGTGGGTACGCGTACTTCCTCTACCCGCCGGACCGGCCGCTGACCGAGACCGCCCACGACCGGCTGGCCACCATCGCCGCCCACACCGACCTGGGCGCCGGGATGGCCGTGGCCATGAAGGACCTGGAGATCCGCGGGGCGGGCAACCTGCTCGGCGGCGAGCAGTCCGGCCACATTGCCGACGTCGGCTTCGACCTCTACATCCGGCTGGTGGGGGAGGCCGTGGCCGAGTACCGCGGCACCGACACCGAGCCCGAGCCGGAGGTCCGGATCGAGCTGCCGGTCGATGCCCACCTGCCCGGCGACTACGTGGAGTCCGAGCGGCTCCGGCTGGAGATGTACAAGCGGCTGGCCGAGGTGCGCTCCGAGGCCGACGTCAAGGGCGTGGAGGCCGAGCTGCACGACCGCTACGGGGAGCCGCCGGAGCCGGTGCAGAACCTGCTGGCCGTGGCACGGTTCCGGCTGCTGGCCCGGGCCGCCGGGCTGACCGAGATCGTCACCCAGTCGACCTTCATCCGGTTCGGGCGGGTCTCCCTCGCCGACTCCAAGAAGATGCGGCTGCAGCGGCTCTACCCGCGCAGTGTGGTGAAGGAGGCGGCCGGTCACATCCTGGTGCCGCGGCCGTTGAGTGCGACGATCGGCGGGCCGCCAGTCACCGACCGTGCGTTGCTGGACTGGTGTTCCAAGGTGATCGAGCAGATCCTGCTGCCTGTGGAGGCGGCGGCTAAGATCGCGCGGGAACCGGCATGAGATGGGGTTGCAGCGAATGAAGGCATGGCGCAGGCTCGGCGGCGCACTGGTATCCGCGGCCGCCGTACTGGCGCTGGCGGGGTGCGCCAATGCCGAGCCGAGCGTGGTCGCCTACGTCGGGAGCGACCGGATCACCCAGGACCGTTTCG
>DASQVF010000486.1:0-6952 GCA_035640915.1 Propionibacteriaceae bacterium | reverse complement strand
TGCGGACGCACCCACCCAGCTGAACCGGGACCGGTGACGAGCGGATGCGGCTCCCGGGCGACCCGAGGACCGTGGATGGGCCTGGCGGGAGCGCGAGCCTGCGAGCGCGGATGGTTGCGACCCGGGTCGCCCGGGCGCCGGATCAGCGAGAGGGGGTCAGCTGGCCTCGACAAAGCGGCGGCCCTCGAAGGCGCGGCCGAGGGTGACCTCGTCGGCGTACTCCAGGTCGCCACCCACCGGGAGGCCGCTGGCCAGCCGGCTGACCCGGACGCCCATCGGCAGCAATAACCGGCTCAGGTAGGTCGCCGTGGCCTCCCCCTCGAGGTTGGGGTCGGTGGCCAGGATCACCTCGGTCACTGTGCCGTCGGCCAACCGCAGGCAGAGCTCGCGGATCTTGAGGTCGGCCGGGCCGATGCCGTCGATCGGGCTGATCGCCCCGCCCAGCACGTGGTATCGGCCGCGGAACTCCCGGGTGCGTTCCACCGCCACCACGTCCTTGGACTCCTCCACCACGCAGATGGTGGCCTGGTCCCGGCGCGGGTCACGGCAGATCCGGCACTGGGTGTCCTCGGCGACGTTGAAGCACGTCTCGCAGAACTTGACGGTGTCCTTGACCAGCTTGAGGGTGTTGGCCAGGCGGAGCACGTCGTCGGCATCGGCGGCCAGGATGTGGAACGCCAGCCGCTGCGCGCTCTTCGGCCCGATCCCGGGCAGCCGGCCCAGCTCGTCGATCAGGTCCTGGACCGGACCCTCGTACATGCCGCCGCCCATCCCGCCGGTCAGCGGACCGAGCTTGCTCGCGGCCAGGGCCTGGGCCTGCGTGTTGGCGTCGCGGACCGCGGCCAGGATCAGGTCGGCCAGGGTCTCGGTGTCCTCGGGGTCGATGGCCTCGGGCTTGATGACCAGTGCGACCAGCTCCCCCGCCCCACTGACGGTGGCAGTGACCAGGTCGCCACCGGCCGTACCCTCCACCCGGGCGTCCGCCAGCTCCTGCTGTGCGGTGAAGAGCCGCTCCTGCATCGCCTGGGCCTGGGCGAGCAGACCGGACATGTCTCCTTCGGGGATCATGCCTGCAGCCTAGTGTCCCGAGTTCGAAGTTCCTTGGCATCCGGCTCGTCCGGAGGCGTGCATCGCACCTGCCCCGGGGGCAGAAATCGAAACGGCGACCAGCGTCCTGAGCCCCGGCACGGCCTCGTCAGGCCTCGGCGTCCTCCTCGACGATGATCTCCGCGCCGAGGTGGCGGGTCAGCAGATCGCGGTGCGACTCGCCTCCCTCGTCCACGACGTCGTCGTCCCGACTGGCCGCCTCATCGCGCTCATCCGGGCCGGCATCCGCCGGTCCGCGGTCCTCGCGGGTGGACCGGATCCCCTGACGCGCCTGCTCGCGAACCCGAGACTCGGCCGGCTCGGCAACCGCCGTGGCCGCGGACGGTTCGGCTGCCGGACGCGGCGTACGCGGGAGCCCGGCGGAAGCGTTGCCCGGCTCCACCAGGGTCTCGATCTTGAAGTCGGCGCCGAGCACCACGACCAGGGCCTCGCGGAGGACGTCCTCGCTACCCCCGCGGCCGAAGCTGTCCCGAGCCCCTGCGTTGGTCATGGCCAGCAGCAGCGTGTCGCCGCGCAGCTCCGCGACCTGAGCATTCTGGCTGAGCAGGATCCAGGTGAACCGCCGCTTGCCCTTGACCTCCTCGAGCACCTCTGGCCAGAGTCGCCGGACGTCGGTCACGGTGAACTTGGCGCCCGGAGCAGGCTGGGCCGGGTCGGGTTCCGAGCCCAGCTTGGTGTCGTCGCTCTCGCCACCCGCGGGCCCGCTGAAGTCCGCCTTCGTTACGCCGACCGGGCTGGTTGACGCCGCGGCTTCCCGCCCTTCGACAGGCTCAGGGCGCGTGGGTGGCGGCTCAGCGGGCTTGGGTGACGGCTCGGAGCGAACGGACGACGGCTCGGGCCGCGTCATGCGGGCTGAGCTTGTCGAAGCCCCCGGTTCCTGCCCTTCGACAGGCTCAGGGCGCATTGGCGTCATCCCGATCCGCCGCTCCAGCCGATCGAGCCGGGCGTGGATGCCGCGATCGTTGACGTCGGCGCCGGGGAGCAGCACCCGGGCGCACATCAGCTCCAGGTGCAACCGCGGGGCGGTCGTCCCCCGCATCTCGGTCAGCCCCACCGCGATCACCTCGGCGGCCCTGGTCAGCTCCCCCGCTCCCAGCGACGCGGCCTGGGAGGACAGCCGCTCAGCCTGGTCCGGCGCCGCCTCCACCAGACCGGAGGAGAGGGCATCGGGCACCGCGGCGACCACCACCAGGTCCCGGAGCCGGCGCAGCAGGTCCTCGGCGAACCGGCGCGGGTCCTGCCCCACCTCGATCACCTTGTCCACGCAGGTGAACACGCCGCCGGCATCCCCCACGGCGAACGCGTCCACGAACTCGTCGAGTAGCGAGTCCGGGGTGTAACCGAGCAGGGCCGCGGCCTGCTGGTACGCCACCCCGTGCTCGTCTGCCCCGCCCAGCAGCTGATCGAGGACCGAGAGCGAGTCGCGGACCGAGCCGGCGCCGGCGCGGACGACCAGCGGGAGCACCGCCGCCTCGACCGCGATTCCCTCCGCCGCACAGAGCTTGCCGAGGTAGTCGGTCAGCACCCGCGGCGGCACCAGCCGGAATGGATAGTGGTGAGTGCGAGAGCGGATGGTGCCGATGACCTTGTCCGGCTCGGTGGTGGCGAAGATGAACTTGACGTGCGGCGGCGGCTCCTCGACCAGCTTCAACAGGGCGTTGAACCCCGCCGTGGTCACCATGTGTGCCTCGTCGACGATGTAGATCTTGTACCGACTGGCGACGGGGGCGAAGAACGCCCGCTCCCGAAGGTCGCGCGCGTCGTCCACGCCGCCGTGACTGGCCGCGTCGATCTCGATCACGTCGATGCTGCCCGGGCCGCCGCGGGCCAGGTCCCGGCAGGACTGGCACTGCCCGCAGGGAACGGCGATCGGCCCGTACTGACAGTTCAAGGCGCGCGCGAGGATCCGGGCCGAGGTGGTCTTGCCGCAGCCCCGGGGGCCCGAGAAGAGGTAGGCGTGAGCGACCCGGTTGTTGGTCAGGGCCCGCTGCAGCGGCTCGGTGACGTGCTCCTGGCCGATGACATCGGCGAAGGTGTCCGGCCGATAGCGCCGATAGAGGGCGAGCGGCGCCGAACCGGCGCGCTCGGCGTACGCAGGCTCGGCGAACAGCGCCTCGTCCTGGGTGAACTCGGGCGCGTCGACCTCGGCCTCCTCGAGCGCCCGTTCTCCCACGCCTTGCACCCTATGCCCCGCCGCGGACAGTACGCAGGGGCCGAGATGATGGACCCGTGGTCGTCCGCGTCGGCATCTCGGGCTGGACGTACAAGCCGTGGCGTGGCGACTTCTACCCGCCCGGACTGCGGCAGCGCGACGAGCTCGCCTTCGTCGCCGAGCGGATGAACAGCGTGGAGATCAACGGCAGCTTCTACTCGCTGCAGCGGCGGTCCGCGTACGCGGCCTGGGCGGCGGCGGTGCCGGACGACTTCGAGTTCGCGGTCAAGGGCGGCCGGTTCATCACTCACATGAAGAAGCTCAACGAGATCGAGACCCCGCTCGCCAACTTCCTCGCCTCCGGTGTGCTGGCCCTCGGCACCAAGCTGGGCCCGCTGCTGTGGCAGCTGCCGCCCAATCTCGGCTACGACCCGGCGCGGATGGAGAGCTTCCTGGGTGCGCTGCCGCGGACCGCGGGCCGGGCCGCCGAGATCGCTGCCGGCCGGGACCACCGGGTGCCCGACGACCGGGCCGAGCTCACTGCCGCCCACCCCGACCACCGGTTGCGGCACGCGGTCGAGGTGCGGCACGAGACGTTCCGGACGCCGGCGTTCTACGACCTGCTGCGGCGGCAGCAGGTCGCCCTGGTGCTCGCCGACAACCCCGGCCAGTGGCCGATCATCGACGAGACCACCGCCGATCTCAACTACGTCCGGCTGCACGGGCACGAGGAGCTGTACGCCAGCGGCTACAGCGACGAGGCGCTCGACGAGTGGGCGACCAAGATCGCCGGGTGGCGGGATGCCGGGCAGGATGTCTACATCTACTGCGACAACGACATCAAAGTCCGCGCCCCGTACGACGCGATGGGCCTGATGCAGCGGCTGGGACTGAACGGAGATCAGGGGTGACGGCAGCGTTCGACGCGATCCTCTTCGACGCCGACGGAGTGGTGCAGACCACCGACGAGAAGTGGTTCTACGCGATGACCGAGCTGATCGGCACCGGAGACGAGGAACAGGTCAAGCGCTTCCTCGGCGACATCATGGCCGCCGAGCTGCCATCCCTTGCCGGGCAGCGGCCGTTCGAGGATCCGCTGGGTGAGGTGCTGACCAGTTGGGAGGTGACCAAGCCGGCGGCGGACGTGCTGCGGCTGTGGCACCACATCGACGTCGATCCGGACGTCGTCACCGCGATCCAAGTCCTGCGGGCGGACGGTGTGCGGTGCGCCCTGGCGACCAACCAGCATCCGGAGCGGGCGGCGTACATGCGCGAGAACCTGGGCTACGACGACGTGTTCGACGACCTCTTCTACTCCTGCGAGTTCGGCGTGGCCAAGCCGAACCCGGCGTACTTCACCGAGGCCGCTCGGCGGCTGGGCACCGAGCCCGGGCGGACGCTGCTGCTCGACGACAACACCGACAACGTGGCGGGGGCCAAGGAGGCCGGCCTGGCGGCCGAGCTGTTCGCCACCGGCGGCGGGCGGACCGAGCTGGACCGGATCCTGAGGTCGTACGCCGGGCAGTAAAGAGCCCCCCGCGTACCCGAAAGAGCTCACTTACCCTTGCTGCCGTCAAGCCCTGGGGGGGTTGGGTGAGGTATCGCCACGCGAGGGACCGGTAGAGCAGTCTACGCGATCGGCGAAGGGCCGATGACTTTTGTCAGAGCTCCGGGTCAGTATGGGCAACGAGCACGAACAGGAGTCCGAACAATGTCCGCGAAAGCCTCATCACCGGTCATCGACCTGCAGAACGACGCCCACCGGGTGTTCCTGCACCTGCTGGTCAACGTGCTGCTGGTGTCGGTCATCAACTTCACGGTCTGGTTCGCGATCACGTTCTGGGTCTATCTGGAGACCCGCTCGGTGCTGGCGACCGGGATGGTGGCCGGCATCTTCCTGATCGCGACGGCGACCAGCGGCATCTGGTTCGGCAGCCTGGTCGACCACCACCGCAAGAAGACCGTCATGCAGGCCTCGACGTTGATCTCGCTGGTGCTCTATCTCGCGGCGTTCGTGCTCTACCAGCTCACGCCCAAGGAGGTCTTCACCGATCCGGCGAGCGTGCGGCTGTGGATCTTCATCGTCGTTTCCATGCTCGGCGTGATCGCCGGCAACGTCCGGACCATCGCGCTGATGACGCTGGTCACCGTGCTGTTCGAGGCGGACCGGCGGGACCGGGCCAATGGCCTGGTCGGCACCACCAGCGGCGTGACGTTCCTCATCACGTCGGTGATCAGCGGTCTCCTGGTCGCGGCGGGGGACATGTTCTACGTGCTGCTGCTGGCCATGGCGGTGATGGCGTTCGCCCTGGTGCATCTGGCTCGGGTCCAGGTGAGCGACCGGCGGCAGGTCGATGGCCAGGTGGTGGATGCCGTGCCGGCGAGCGAGGTGGTGGATGCCGCGCCGGCGAGCGATTCGGACAACAGGAAGGTCGACCTGCGGGGCACCCTGCGGCTCGTCCGTGGCGTGCCCGGGCTGGTGGCCCTGATTCTGTTCGGCTGCTTCAACAACTTCCTGGGCGGCGCGTTCATGGCGCTGATGGACGCGTACGGGCTGTCGCTGATGTCGGTGCAGGCCTGGGGTCTGCTCTGGGGCGGGCTCAGTGCCCTGTTCATCGTGGGCGGGCTGGCGGTGGCCAAGACCGGGCTGGGCAGCAACCCGCTGCGCACGCTACTTCTGGTCAACGTCGCTATGTGGAGCGTGACGATCCTGTTCCCACTCCGGTCCTCGATCGTGTTCCTGACGATTGGGATGGCGGTGTACATGGTGCTGATCCCGTACGCGGAGGCGAGCGAGCAGACGATCCTGCAGCGGGTGGTGCCCTACGAGCGGCAGGGAAGGGTCTTCGGGTTCGCTCAGAGTGTGGAGCAGGCGGCCTCGCCGCTGACCGCGTTCCTGATCGGGCCGATCACCCAGCTGGTGGCGATCCCGTTCATGACCGACGGAGCCGGGGCGGACGCGATCGGTGGCTGGTTCGGTACCGGGGCCGACCGCGGGATGGCGCTGGTATTCGTCGTGACTGGGGTGATCGGGCTCGTCGTGACGGTCCTGGCGATGCGCAGCCGGTTCTACCACCAGCTGAGCGATCGATATGCGCAGGCGCCCGAGCCGGCGCCGGAGGCGACCGCCGCAACCCCCTGACCCGGGAACATGGGAGGGCGACGGTTCGCTCCTCCTTGGCCTTGCCGGTAAGGTTCCGCGCGGAGGATTCGCCTAGAGGCCTATGGCGCTCGCTTGGAAAGCGGGTTGGGTTCACGCCCTCGCGGGTTCGAATCCCGCATCCTCCGCCACGCTGGCCAGGCGCGATGCTTTGGCCTATTAGGACGATCCGCGCCCAAGGCCTCCGTAGTCTCAGTTGGCATCATCGGCCGCCGCCTCCTCGGCCCACAACAGCCCTCCGACCTGGGCCGCGACCACCTCCCGGATCGCGCCCGTGACGTGCTGGTAGCGCGCCGCCATCGAGGTACTCGACCAGCCCATGATGCCCATCACCGTGCGCTCGGGCACACCCAGGACTAGGAGCACGGTCGCCGCCGTGTGCCGGGCATCATGCAGCCGGCCATCCCGCACGCCGGCCAATTTCAGCAGCGCCTTCCAGCGGTGATAGTCGAGTTCGAGTTGAGCGGCTGCCCGGTCGCCGAGGTGAACACGTAGCCGCTCTCCTGCCACAACTGGCGAGCCTTTTCCCGGTC
>DASQVF010000485.1:0-2209 GCA_035640915.1 Propionibacteriaceae bacterium | reverse complement strand
GGGCCTGTCGCCAGACCTCGACGAAAACCTCCTTGGTGACCCGGGTGGCCTCGTCCGGGGAACGCAGGATGCGCAGCAGGAGCCCGTAGATCCGGGCGCTGGTCTTGTCGTAGAGAGTGCCGAGGGCCTCCTGGTCACCGTTGGCCACCCGACCGATCAGCGCCTCGAACTCCACGGCCTCCTGCCGACGGGCGTCGAGTCGCTTGAGATCGATCGGTTCCGGTGCGGGAAGCTGGTCGGCCGGCTCCGCGGGACGGCGTCCAGTGCCGCCCGCGTCGTCGTCGGCCGCAACCACGGCCCCTACCTTGCGCCAAGTGCGCGTTCCATCGCAACTGCGGGCACCGCGGTTTGCCGTGGCCACCGGTGCTTATCGCGTCGCCCGCCGCCGAATCCGATCGCTACGCTGATCGGGTGATCGACGTCAGGGTGCTGCGCACCGACCCCGACCGGGTACGCGCCTCGCAGCGGGCCCGCGGCGAGTCGGTGGCGCTGGTCGACGACCTGGTCGCGGCCGATCAGGCGCGGCGGGACGCGATCGCGGCGTACGAGGAGCTGCGGGCGGAGCAGAAGGATCTGGGCAAGCAGCTGGCGCGCGCCCAGGGCGAGGAGCGGACCCGGTTGCTGGTCCGGACCAAGGAGCTGGCGGACCTGGTGAAGAAGGCCGACGCCGCGCAGGGCGAGGTAGCGCTGGCCTTCGACACGATGCTGCGGCAGATCGGCAACCTGGTCTTCCCCGACGTCCCGCCCGGTGGCGAGGACGACTACGTGGTGCTGGACACCGTCGGGACCCCGCGGGACTTCGCCGCCGAGGGCTTCACCCCGCGGGACCACCTGGAGCTGGGCGCGCTGCTCGGCGCCATCGACGTGGAGCGCGGGGCCAAGGTGTCCGGCTCCCGGTTCTACTACCTCACCGGTGTCGGGGCGGAGCTGGAGCTGGCCCTGGTCAACTTCGCCATGAGCACCGCGATCGGCAACGGGTTCACCCCGATGATCCCGCCGGCCCTGGTCAAGCCGGGGGCGATGGAGGGCACCGGGTTCCTGGGCCAGGCGGCCAAGGACGTCTACCACCTGCCGGCCGACGACCTCTATCTGGTGGGCACCGCCGAGGTGCCGCTGGCCGCGTACCACTCCGATGAGATCCTCGACCGGGCGAGCCTGCCACGCCGCTACGCGGGGTTCAGCCCGAGCTACCGCCGCGAGGCCGGGGCCCACGGCAAGGACACCCGGGGCATCTTTCGGGTGCACTGGTTCGACAAGGTCGAGATGTTCGTCTTCTGCGCGCCGGAGGAGGCCGAGGCCGAGCACCAGCGACTGCTCGACTGGGAGCGGGAGTTCATCACCGCCCTGGAGATCCCGTTCCAGGTGCTCGAGCTGGCCTCCGGTGACCTCGGGCTGAGCGCCGCCCGCAAGTACGACTGCTACGGCTGGCTGCCCACCCAGGATCGCTACCGGGAGATCACCTCGACCTCCAACTGCACCGAGTTCCAGGCCCGGCGGCTGAACATCCGGTCCCGCTTCGAGTCCGGCACCGGGCCGGTGGCCACCCTCAACGGGACGCTGTGCGCGATGACCCGGACGATCATCATGCTGCTGGAGAACCACCAGCAGGCCGACGGGAGCGTACGCGTACCCGAGGCGCTGCGCCCCTTCCTGGGCGGCCGCGAGGCGCTGACGCCGCGCTGATGACATTCACCAATGGCTGGCGGCCACGGTTGGTCGCCTTCGATGTCGACGGCACGCTGGTGGACCACGACGGCCGGCTGCCCACGGCGGTGGGCGAGGCGGTCGACCTGGTGGTTGCGGCCGGGGTGCCGGTCGTGCTGGCCACTGGACGCTCCTGGCACGGCGTGCTGCCGCTGCTCGAGGAGATGAAGCTGCCACCCGGGACGTCGGTCTGCTCCAACGGGGCGGTGATCGTCCGCTACCCGCCGGAGGAGGTCGTCAAGGCGGTGACCTTCGACCCGCGGGAGGTGATCCGGCGGGTGGTGGAGTTCGCGCCGGGGACGTTGATCGCGGTGGAGGAGATCGGCCGCGGCTACCGGCTGACCAACCACTTCCCGGGCGGCGACCTGACCGGGGAGATGATCATCGAGGACGTGGAGCAGCTCAGCGCCCGGCCGGTGACCCGGATCATCCTGCGCGACCCGACCCGGTCGGACGCGGACTTCGTCGGGCTGGCCCGGCACCTGGGCCTGGACGGGGTGACCTA
>DASQVF010000484.1:0-10216 GCA_035640915.1 Propionibacteriaceae bacterium | reverse complement strand
GATGGGTCGCCGGGCTCAGTCACCGGGCCAGGGTAGGACCTGTTTCCGCCAGACGTCGGCGGCGATCTCGCGCATCTGCTCGCTGAACTCTCCGGTCGGGCTGGCCTGCCGCAACAGTGCGCGCGCCTCGGCCAGGAAGGCGTCGAGCCGGTTCCCGAACAGGTGCGGCGTCGAGCTGGACAGCGAGAGGTGGGCGGCGATGATCTCCTCCGCGGTCCGGGTGATGACCGGCCGAGCCACGGTGATCGGGATCGGGCCGCGGAACCCGGCGGCGCGGTAGATCTCCGCCTCCCCGTTCTTCCCCTGGTCCCGGACCGGGGGCGGTCCGAGATAGCGCCGGGTCAGCTCGTCCAGGGCCGCGTATGGCGGGGAGGGCAGCGGCAGCTCGGCGTCGGTCTCGACGCCGCGGTGGGTGGTGGCATGGACGTGGACACAGGCGCCGTCGGCGGTGAGCATGTCGTAGGCCGTCCGGGCGACCCGCGACCGGTCCATCCAGTGGAAGGACTGGGCGAACGTAATCAGCCGGAAGGTGCCGAGGTCCGCGGGCAGGTCCTCCGCGTACAGCCGGCGCCAGGACACGTTGCGCACTCCGACCGCCCGCGCCTGCCGCTCGGCCTCGTCGAGCATGCCGGCGTCGGGGTCGACCCCGACCGCGTACGCGAACCGCTCGGCCAGCAGCAGGGTCAGTGAACCCGGGCCGCAGCCGACGTCCAGCATCCGTCCGGTGCCGTCGAGCGCCAGCTCCGCGGCGATCCGGTCGGCCAGCTCGGGCGGATACGCCACCCGGCCGACGCTGTAGTAAGGGGCGGCGCCGGTGTACAGGTCGGGGTCGCGCGCCATCACGCTGCCGGCCGCTCGGTCACCAGCATCACGTGCGACCCCATACCGGCCAGCTCCGGAACCGCCTCCAGCCGGCGGGCGACGTCGAGCACCAGGTCCCGGGCGGCCGGGGACCCCCAGCGCTCGGCCACGTCCACCAGGTACGCGCCAGGACCCTCGATGGAGAGCAGCGCCGTCTCCCGCAGCCCGGCCTCGGCCGCCTCCGCCTGCAGCTCGGCCGGCCGGTGCAGGTAGCCGCTGAAGCCACTGTCCTGCAGCGGGTCGAGCCGGCCGGTCTGGACGACCTTGTCGATCACGGCGGCGAACCGGGGGTCGCCCTCGCCGAGGCGCAGCCGCAGCACGCCATCCATGATCACCGCCCAGCGCGAGATGGCCACCGCCAGGACGACCCCGCCGGGCACCACGATCCGGCGCGCCTCGCGGAGGGCCTGCACCCGTCCGTCCCGGTCCTGCAGGTGATAGAGCGGGCCGAACAGCAGCACTGCGTGGAAGGCCCGGTCCGGCAGGTCGAGCCGGCGGGCGTCACCCACCCCGACGTCGACGACCAGACCCCGCTCGGCCGCCGCGGTTCCCAACTGCTCGACGTGCAGCGGGACCAGGTCGCGGGCCACGACCGCGTAGCCGCGCTCGGCCAGCCAGACGCTGTACGCGCCAGGGCCGGACCCGATGTCGGCCACCCGGGCCGGGGGCTCCGGCAGGAAGCGACCCAACAGCTCACGGGTCCGCTCCTGCTCCAGCAGGCCCGGGCCGGATCCCAACCGGGAATCCTCACTGCCCTGGCGGTAGTGAGCCAGCGCCCAGGCCGGGGCGGGGTCGGCAGGCACGGGTCGATCCTGCCAACTCAGCTCTCACCGAGGCGACCGGTTTTCTGGGTGGCGTCTGGCAGCATCGCGGTATGGATGCCGACGTCATCGTGGTCGGCGGCGGGCTGGCCGGTCTCGTCGCCACCGCCGAGCTGGCCCGTGCGGACCGCTCGGTGCTGCTGCTCGACCGAGAGCCCCTCGAGTCGCTCGGCGGCCAGGCGTTCTGGTCCCTGGGCGGGCTGTTCTGCGTCAACTCGCCGGAGCAACGGCGGCTGCGGATCCGCGACTCGGCCGAGCTGGCTCTCGCCGACTGGCTGGGTAGCGCCGGGTTCGACCGGCCCGAGGACCACTGGCCGCGCCGCTGGGCCGAGGCGTACGTGGACTTCGCGGCCGGGGAGCAGCGGGCCTGGCTGCACGAGCTCGGGGTGCGCTGGTTCCCAGTGGTGCAGTGGGCGGAGCGCGGCGGGTACACCGCCCCCGGCCACGGCAACTCGGTGCCCCGCTTCCACCTCACCTGGGGCACCGGGCCCGGACTTGTCGAGCCGTTCCGCGAGCAGGTGCTGCAGTCCCGGCGGGTCCGGATCCGGGGCCGGCACCGGGTGACGGCGATCGAGGCGGGAGCCGGCGGGGTGCACCTGACCGGAGAGGTGCTGGAGGGCTGCGAGCTGCCTCGCGGCGTACGCACCCCGGACGGGGTGGTCGGACGGTTCTCCGTGTCGGCACCCGCGGTCGTGGTGGCCAGCGGTGGGATCGGCGGAAACCTCGACCTGGTGCGCAAGATGTGGCCGGACGGCTGGGGCGGGCCGCCCCGAGATCTGGTCGCCGGCGTGCCGGACTACGTGGACGGCGCCCTGCTGCTGGCTACCGAGCAGGCCGGGGGCCGGTTGATCAACCTGGACCGGATGTGGCACTACCCGGAGGGGATCAAGAACCACTCCCCGATCTGGAGCCACCACGGCATCCGCATCCTTCCCGGTCCGTCGTCGCTCTGGCTGGACGCCCGGGGCAACCGCTTTCCGGCGCCGCTGTTTCCCGGCTTCGACGCCCTGGGTGCACTGCGCCAGGTGACGGCGAGCGGGTACTCCTACTCCTGGTTCGTGCTGGACGCCGACACCCTGGCGAAGGAGTTCGCCCTGTCCGGGTCGGAGCAGAACGGGGACCTGACCGGCAAGGACCTACGGCTGCTGGCCGCGCGGGTCCGTCCCGGCCCCACCCCGGAGGTGCAGGCCTTCACCGAGCGCGGGGTGGACTTCGTCGCCGCCGGCTCGGTGCCGGAGCTCGCAGCGCAGATGAACCAGCTGGCCGGAGAGCACCTGATCGACGGCGACGCCCTGCTGCGGACCATCGAGTCCCGCGACCTGCAGGTGCACAGCCGTCTCGGCAAGGATCCACAGGTGGTGGCCGCGGCCGCCGCCCGCCGCTACATCGGCGACCGGCTGCTGCGGGTGGCACCGCCGCACCCGCTGCTCGACCAGAGCCGTCCGGGCCAAGGGCTGGCCGGGTCAGGCGGTCCGCTGGTCGCGGTCCGGCTGCACGTCCTGACCCGCAAGACCCTCGGGGGGCTGGAGACCGATCTGGAGGGCCGGGTGCTCACCGCGGACGGCACGCCGATGCCCGGCGTGTACGCGGCGGGCGAGGTCGCCGGCTTCGGGGGCGGTGGCATGCACGGCTACCGCTCCCTGGAGGGGACCTTCCTGGGCGGTTGCCTGTTCACCGGCCGAACGGTCGGACGCGCCCTCGCCACCGCTCTGTAGCTTCCGCATACGTAGCGGATGCGGCCTGAGCTTGTCGAAGGCCCTTCGACAGGCTCAGGGCGCATCTGCGCGACCCATGGCTTCGTGGTGCCGGACCACCTCGGCCACCACGAAGTTGAGGAACTTCTCGGCGAACTCGGGGTCCAGCCGGGCCTCCTCGGCCAGGGCCCGGAGGCGGGCGATCTGCTGAGCTTCGCGCGTCGGGTCGGCCGGCGGCAGCCCATTGGCCGCCTTCAGCTCCCCGACCTGCTGGGTGATCTTGAACCGTTCGGCCAGCAGGTGCACCAGGGCGGCATCCATGTTGTCGATGCTGGCTCGCAGCCGAGCCAGCTCGGCGGTCACCTCCGCGCTCACCCGGCCCAGACTAGTGACGACGGCCCTTGTGACGTTGGTTACGTAGCGCTGCGGGAACACCGGTCGTACCAGGCCCCTGACTGGTCTGATACCAGTGACGCGGTTCTGGCGCACTGGATCAGACCACTGTCACCGGGCGCCCGCAGGGTGAGTCGGATTTAACACGGCGTTCATCTGAACCGCCGTCCGACCGACTTCGCTCGGGTCGGATCCCGCCTATCGTAGTCACTGTCCGCACCACAGAGCGCGGGCACTTGCGAGCGTTCTTCCCGACTGCATTCTTCCTGATTGCGCTCGCACGGGGGCTGACCGGCCGACGTAGGAACACCCGGAGCCTCCCCATGGCAATGCTGCCGACGTCGACCCAGGCCGCCCGGCCGTCGGGTCGACGCGTCCACCCGCACCTCGGCCCCATCAGTGGAGTGTCCTGCCATGGCCCGTCCGGCCCACGACTTCGCCCGCGTCGACCGCCACGTACCCGTCACGCGCAGAGCGGAGACGACCAACCCGTACTCACCGGTGATGATCCTGATCGCGGTCATCGCCACCCTGGGGATCCTGCTCTACGCGCAGTTCCTGCTGAATCCGAACAACCGCGGCGACTTCCTTCCGTACGCCATGGTGATCGCCGCAGAGTCGGTGCTGGTAGTCCACGCCCTGCTGGCGATGTGGACCATCCTGTCCGGGGCCAAGAGTCCTCGGGACTTCGCCTTCCACGCGGCGAAGCGGGCGCTGTTCGACCACCAGGAGGCGAGGCACCCGGAGCGGCCCGAGCTGCTGCCGCTCAAGCTCGACGGCCGTTCGGTCAGCGTGGACGTACTGATCACCGTCTACGGCGAGGCCCTGGACAAGATCCGGGCCACCGCGACCGCGGCGATGGCGATCAAGGGTCGGCACGGTACCTGGATCCTCGACGACGGGCGCTCCGACGAGGTTCGGGCCCTGGCTGCGGAGCTGGGCTGCCGGTACGTGCGTCGGTTGAGCAGCAACGGCGCCAAGGCGGGCAACATCAACCACGCCCTGTCGCTGAGCAAGGCCGACTACTTCTGCGTGTTCGACGCCGACTTCGTGCCGTCTCCGGACTTCCTGCTCGAGACGCTGCCCTTCTTCGTCAACTCCAACGTCGCCTTCGTCCAGACCCCGCAGACCTACGGCAACCTCGTCAACATGGTGTCCCGCGGCGCGGGCTACATGCAGGCCGTCTTCTACCGCTTCGTGCAGCCCGGCCGGAACCACTTCAACGCCGCCTTCTGTGTCGGCACCAACGTGATCTTCCGCCGCGCCGCGATCGACGACGTCGGCGGCATCTACACCGACTCCAAGTCCGAGGACGTGTGGACCTCGCTGATGCTGCACGAACGCGGCTGGAAGTCGATCTACATCGCCAAGACGCTGGCCGTCGGCGATGCGCCCGAGAGCATCGAGGCCTACACCAAGCAGCAGCTGCGCTGGGCGACCGGCGGCTTCGAGATCATGCTGAGTCACAACCCGCTGAGCCCGCGGCGCCGACTCACCCCGGACCAGCGGATCATGTACCTGGTCACCGCGACCCACTATCTGACCGGGATCGCGCCCGGCCTGCTGCTGCTGGTCCCGCCGCTGGAGATCTTCTTCGACCTGCGTCCGGTGAACCTGGACATCGACTGGACCACGTGGCTGCTCTTCTATGCCGGCTTCTACGTGATGCAGATCCTGCTGGCCTTCTACACCCTCGGCTCGTTCCGCTGGGAGGTGCTGATGCTGGCCGCGGTGTCGTTCCCGATCTACGCCCGCGCCCTGGTCAACGCCTTCATCGGCAAGGAGCAGAAGTGGCACGTGACCGGCAGCCGCTCCGCGACCGGCGGGCGCCGGGCCCGCTCCGCGGACTCACCGTTCAACTTCATGATCCCGCAGGTGCTGGTCTTCACGTTCCTGCTGCTCACCTCGGTGGTCGCCATCTGGCGCGACCTGAGCAACAGCCAGCTGACCCTGGCCACGGCCTGGAACGTCACCAACACGTTCATCCTGGGCGCCTTCATCCTGGTCGGTCTCCGGGAAGCGTGGCAGATCCGGCATCCGCGAGCCGAGCCGAGCCCGCAGGTGCAGGACGTCGCCGAGCAGGACCGGCGCACGGTGATCATCGTCCCGCCGGCCCTGGAACCCGAGCTGGGCGAACCGTCGCCGATCAAGCCGCCGGCGCCGGAGCCGGTGTTGGAGCCGGCGGCCATGCACCAGCCAGTTCTCACCCGGTCCGGTCGGCGGGCGGTAGCCGTCGCCGACCATGACCACCAGCCCGCCCCGAGAAGGAGCGTCTTGTTATGACCTGGACCAATCGATTCCGGCTGCTTGCCGGCCTGCTGACCGTCATCACCCTCGTCGCCGCACTCACCCTGGTGTTCAACCAGCGGCAGACCCGGGCCGCCAGCCTGACCGCCACTATCAGCGCCGACACCTACCTGGTGGGCGCCGCGTACGGCGGCACGGTGATCGAGCAGCACGTCCGCGACGGCGACACCGTGGAGAGCGGCCAGGAGCTCTTCACCATCCTCAGCGTCGGGCTGCAGCAGGACCTCGCCAACGGCCTGAAGATCCAGAGCTCCGAGGCCTACGACGTCGACACCAAGAAGGGGACGGTGACCTACAAGGCCACGGTGCCCGGGCAGGTGAGTGAGCTTGCCGCCCGGCTCGGCAACGCGCTGGCCACGAACCAGCCGTTCGCCAAGATCACTGTGGTGGACTCCCAGTTCGTCGAAGCGCGCTACCTGCTGACCCCGCGCGACTACGAGCGGGTGACCGAGGGCGCCCGGGCGTCGATCCTGCTCCCCAACAACCAGACCATCGACGGCCAGGTCAGCTCGATCGAGGTGGCCACCGACGAGGGGCAGGCCAGGGCCAAGGTGCGGGTCGACAGCCCGGACCTGACCCAGGACGACCTGGGTGACCTGACCAAGCCCGGTACGCCGGTGACGGCCACGATCGAGCTCCGCGACGACGGTCCGCTGGCCGGTGTCTCGGACCTGGCGGCGGCCATGGTGCGACAGGTGGGGCTGGCATGAGATCGGTTCGAACTCTTGCCGCCGCCGCCGCGCTGCTGATCCTCGCCGGCTGCACCCCGGCGGGCGTCACTGCCACGTCCCAGGCACCGGTCTACCCGCGCGACCAGGTGGAGCCGTTGGTGGCCGGGATGGTGCACCGGACGGAGAAGGAGCTGCCGCCGGCTCGGCTGGCCGCGGATCTGGTGCCGCCGACCAACCGGTGGTTCTCCGGTCTGGTGTTCGGGACCGAACCGCAGCCGGTGTTCCCACTGCCGCTGTCCTTCGGCCTGACCGACGGAGGCTTCGCCTTCGGCGTACCCCGCGTCACCACCGCCGAGAAGACGATCGCCGGCGGCTTCAGCCCCGCGGTCGCGGTGGTCACCGGTGCGGAAGAGACGGTGGTGAGCTCCTATGACGCGCTCACCGTCACCCTCGACGGGCTCGCCGACGGGACGCTGCAGGGACGGACGACCATCGCCCGCGGTTCGCCGTTCGTCCGTTACACCGCCGAGGCCGACGGGACTCTCCAGACCCCGCTCACCTTCACGCCGGAGGGCGACTTCTGGACCGCCGAGGCCGACGGCACCCGGTACGGACTGGTCCTCAGCGGCGACGCCACGGTCGACGGGGGAACGCTGACCGTGCCCGCCGGAGCGAGCGCGACCTGGTTCCCCGTCCCGGCCGACGGATCGGCCGAGCGCCTGGCCGAGCTGGCCCGGACGCCGGTGACCGGCGGCGACCTTGGTTACGCGGTCGGCGAGCAGTCAGTCACCACCACGCTGACCTATGCCAGCGAAGGCGACACAGCGTTCGCCACCATGCCGCACCAACAGGCCGACCTCGACCCGCAGCAATGTGATCTGGGCAGCTACCCCAGCATCTACGGCACCCTCCGGCTCTGCGCCGGGCGGACGCTGGAGTGGACGGCTCCTCGACGGGAGCCGATCGGTGGGCTGGACCTGTCCGACCTCAAGGACACCGAGCGGAAGACGTTGACCGAGCAGGTGACCCGGGACGCGGCCGAGCTGCCGCCGTTCCCGGCCGACACCTACTTCGGCGGCAAGGCCCTCTACCGCACGGCGATGCTCTACCAGCTGGCCGAACAGGTCGGGGCCGACGGACCGGCCGCCACACTGCGGACCAAGCTCACCGAGGCTCTGGACCAGTGGACCGATCCCCAGGGCTGCGCGCAGCGGGACGCCTTCTGCTTCGTCTACGACGAGAAGGCGCGTGGGGTGGTCGGCCGGACCCCGTCGTTCGGCTCCGAGGAGTTCAACGACCACCACTTCCACTACGGCTACTTCCTCTACGCCGCGGGAGTGCTCGCCGCCGACGACACGGCGCTCGCCGCCCGGTACGCGCCGGTGCTGGATCTGGTCGCCGCCGACATCGCCTCCTCGGGCGGCAACGGGCTGTTCCCTGACCAGCGCACCTTCGACGCGTACGCCGGGCACTCCTGGGCCTCCGGCACCGCGCCCTTCGCCGACGGCAACAACCAGGAGTCGAGCTCCGAGGCGGTCACCGCCTGGACCGGCCTGGCGCTGTGGGCCCAGGCGCGGGACAACGCCGCATTGGAGACCGAGGCCACCTGGCTGGTTTCCAGCGAGGCGGCGTCCGGACTGGCCTACTGGACGAACTTCGACGCCAGCCAGCCGCCCTATGACGGCTACGGCCACCAGATCGTGACGCTCAACTGGGGCGGCAAGCGGGACTACGCCACGTGGTTCTCGCCCGAGCCGGCGGCCATGCTGGGCATCCTGCTCATCCCGATGAGCCCGGTCTCGACGTATCTGGCCGGAGACCCGGCACGGATCGACGCCAACGTGGCCGAGGCCACCGGCGGGAAGTTCGAGCAGAAGTTCGGCGACTACCTGCTGATGTACTCCGCCCTGGCCGGCGAGAAGCAGCGTAAGGAGGCGTTGGCGGTCGCCGAGTCCCTGGACGAGGAGTGGATCGACGACGGCAACAGCCGCAGCTACCTGCTGGCCTGGCTGATGAGCCTCGACTAGCTCATCCGCCCAAACCCCGCAGTCTTCAGGTTTCCGGTCACCTCGGCCAGCCAAGGTGCCCGGAAACCTGAAGACCAAAGCGCGTGACGGCTGGTTGTCCACAGATTCCCGGTGGCCCCTGGCGCTGGTGGCCCGGGCACTTCAAGGGTGTCGGCATGGCATCGGCATTCGAACGCGAGCTCATCCGCGCCGGGCTTCTTCGTCCCTTCCGACGTGCCTGTCACACGACCGAACGCATCCTCGAGGTGGCACCGCTGGTCCCGGCGCGCGGTGCGGTCGCGGGATGGGCGGCCGCGTACGTCCTGGGCGTCGACGTGCTCGACGGTCAGAACCCGTTCACCATGACCCCGCTGCCCGTGCCCGTCCACCTGGGCCAGAACCTGGGCCGCGCCCACCCGGACGGCGTGCACCTGGTCCGCGAACGGCTGCCGATGGTGGACCGCGAGGTGGTGCACGGTCTGCCGGTGACCGGTCAGCTGCGCACCGTGTTCGACGGCGGCCGCTGGGCCCCTGACCTGGTCGAGGCCGTGGTCTTCGTCGACCAGATGGCGCACGCGCTGGAGCTGGATCTTGGGCCTCTGGCGCTGTGGTGCCGGCCGGGTCCGCGCTGGCCCGGGATCACGCGACTGCGCGCCGCGCTCGCGCTGGCCGATGCGGGTAGTGCAAGCCCGTGGGAGTCCCGGCTGCGGATGTTCTACATGCTCCGGGCCCGGTTGCCCCGCCCGCTGGTCAACCGGCCCTTGTTCGACCTGGACGGCCGCTTCCTGGGGACACCCGACCTGTTCGACGCAGCGGCCGGACTGGCCACCGAGTTCGACGGTAAGGGCCACCGGGAGCGACATCAGCACCGGGACGACAACATTCGCGAGGAGAAGCTGGAGGTCGTCAACCTGACCGTCTGCCGGGTGGACAGCCTGGACCTGCGACAAC
This sequence comes from Propionibacteriaceae bacterium, assembly GCA_035640915.1. Classification (GTDB taxonomy): domain Bacteria; phylum Actinomycetota; class Actinomycetes; order Propionibacteriales; family Propionibacteriaceae; genus Microlunatus. The sequence continues at coordinate 512 of DASQVF010000484.1, read as the reverse complement.
CGGCGCCGCTGCGCGAGCGACTGCGGGCCCGGCATGCCCAGGGCATGCGCCGCGACCGCAGCCTGGACCGGTGGACCCTGGTGGAACCACCGTGGTGGCAGCGGCGTAGGCGGGCCGCCTAGCCGCAGTCTTCAGGCTTCCGGGCACTTCGGGCGGGCCAAGTGCCCGGGAACCTGAAAACCTCCGGGGTTAGCCGACGACGATCTCGACCCGCTGGAACTCCTTGACCTCGGTGTAGCCGGTGGTCGCCATGGCCTTGCGGAGGGCGCCGACCAGGTTCATGGTGCCGTCGGGCACGGTGGAGGGGCCCAGGAGGATCTGCTCCAGGGAGCCGACGGTGTCGACCTGCATCCGCTCGCCGCGGGGCAGGCTGGCGTGCCAGGCCTCAGGGCCCCAGTGGAAGCCGCGGCCGGGCGCCTCCTCAGCCTTGGCCAACGGATAGCCGACCATCACCGCGTCGGCGCCGCACGCGATGGCCTTGGCGATGTCGCCGGACCGGCCGATGGAGCCGT
>DASQVF010000483.1:0-8517 GCA_035640915.1 Propionibacteriaceae bacterium | reverse complement strand
CGAACCGGCGGTGTCGGCGCCGATCAGGGTCAAGGCCGGCGAGGCCGGGACCTTGACCATCAGCCCGGCGATGATCGCCAAGTCGCTGACCTTCGTGCCGGAGAACTCCACCTTGGCCCCGAGGCTGGACGCAGCCAAGCTTCGCCGCAACGCCGACCCGGCGGTCAAGAAGCTCGAGCTGGTCAAGCCCAAGAACGCCACCGTGCGCCTGGTCAACGGCAAGCCGCAGGTCGTGGCCGCGGTCAACGGCACCAGCGTCGCCGCCGAGAACCTGAAGAAGGCGGTGGAGCCGGCCCTCACGGCAAAGGGCGACGAGCGCACTGTGTCGGTCAAGCTGACTGAGGCCAAGGCAAAGTTCTCCACCGAGGACGCGCGCAAGCTGGGCATCAAGGAGGTGACGGGTGAGTTCACCACCTACTTCCCGTACGCCGCCTACCGCAACACCAACATCGGCCGGGCCGCCGAGCTGATCAACAACACGCTGCTCGAGCCGGGGGAGACCTTCTCGCTGAACAGAGTCGTCGGCGAGCGCACCGCGGCCAACGGGTTCGTCGAGGGCTTCATCATCGAGGGCGGCAAGTTCAAGCGGGAGCTGGGCGGCGGCGTGTCGCAGAGCGCGACAACGACGTTCAACGCGATGTTCTTCGCCGGTCTCAAGGACATCCAGCACCGGCCGCACACCCTTTACATCGACCGCTACCCGGCCGGACGCGAGGCGACGGTGGCGTGGCCGACGCTGGACCTGAAGTTCCAGAACGACACCGACTACGGGGTGCTGGTCCAGGCCTCCCGGGTGAAGGGCTCGCCGGGCAAGCGGGGCTCCATCACCGTCCGGATGTGGTCGACCAAGACCTACGACAAGGTCGAAGCCACCAAGCCCGTCCGGTCCAACTTCACCACCGGCCGGGATGTCACCGACGACTCGCCGGACTGCGAGCCGCAGTCCCCGGTGCAGGGCTTCGACGTCAGGTTCGATCGGCTGTTCTACCGGAACGGCTCGGTGGTCAAGCGGGAGAACTTCTTCTGGCGCTACGCCCCGACCGACCGAGTCACCTGCGCCAAGGCCGACGAATGATTGTGCTCGGCTGACGGCTCCAGGTAGAGGTAGCCGTGGTGGGGGCGGAAGCCCAGCCGCTGGTACAGCCTGAGCGCCGCCTCGTTCTTCCGGTCCACCTGCACGTACGCGTACCGGGCGCCCCGTCGAGCAGCCCAGTGGCCCAGCGCCATCATGATTGCCGTGGCCCGTCCCTTCCGACGATGCTCCGGATCGACCCACACCGCTGCGACGCCGAGCCAGGTGTCGTGCAGGTGGCCGCGCCCAACGGCCACGACCGACTCCGCCCCCGGCACTGCGGCGAACGCGCGGGGCGGGCGACCGTCCAGGATCCGCCGGACCACCGCCAGGTCGGAGGGTAGGGGCCGGCTACGGGCGTAGCCGGCCAGCCAGGAGTCATCCAGGACCTCGGTGACCCGTACGTCACCCGGCGCCGGCCGGTCGCCGAGTACGTCGGCCAGCCGGGCGACCAGCACCGCGACCGGAACGTAGGTGTCGACCCAGCCGAGGCGGCGCAACGCCTGCTCCTCGGTCGAGTCGGTGACCACCATGGCCATCGGCGGGATGCCGTGCCGGGTGGCGTAGGCGGTGATGCGCTCGGCGGCGTCCGCCACCGGCACCCCGGGATCACCGACGGCGTGGCATGAGTTCGCCCGGCCGGTGAACCCGCCTCCGGCGCGCAGGGTCCATTCACCCAGCGGCTCGGACTCGGCCAGCCAGCCCGGCAGGGCGTGGCGCTCCACCTCGGCGGCGCTCACCCGGCCGGGATCGGGCCCGCCGGCGGCGGCGGGGGCGCGGCGGGCCGCGAGCACGGTGGAGCGGGCGATGGTCGTCGATCTTCCGTCCACTCCGGACAGGACCACCGTGTCCGCAGCCACGGCCTCCACCCAGCCGATCCGGTCGGTGGCCGACCCGTCCGGCAGCCGGGTCCGGACCACCCAGCGTTCCCCCACGCGGGCGGGGCGCAGGGGGTCGGCCATGCCTCCAGCCTCTCGCAGGCCGACCAGCGTCGGGGGTGGGAAAATAAAAGCGAGATACTGGAGGCAGCCAGTACCGATCAAGGAAGGACCTCCGTGACCTACGTCATTGCCCAGCCCTGTGTGGACCTGAAGGACCGGGGGTGCGTCGAGGAATGTCCCGTGGACTGCATCTACGAGGGCAAGCGGATGCTGTACATCCACCCCGACGAGTGCGTGGACTGCGGGGCCTGTGAACCGGTGTGCCCGGTCGAGGCGATTTTCTACGAGGACGACACGCCGGAGGAGTGGAAGGAGTACTACAACGCCAACGTGGACTTCTTCGACGATCTGGGCTCCCCGGGCGGTGCGGCCAAGATGGGCGTGATCGACAAGGACCATCCGCTGGTCGCGGCGCTGCCGCCCCAAGAACACGACGAGTGACGGCCCCGGCGGTCCGCCGCCGCCGCTCGTCCGACCTACCCGACTTCCCCTGGGACACCCTGGCGGGGGCTAAGGCTCGCGCCCAGGCCCACCCCGACGGCCTCGTCGACCTGTCCGTCGGCACGCCGGTCGACCCAACGCCGGAGATCGGTCGGCGTGCGCTGGCCGAGGCGGCGGACAGCCCTGGTTACCCGTTGACGGCGGGCACCCCTGAGCTGCGAGCGGCACTCGTCGCCTACCTGAGCGGGCGCTGGGGAGCGACCGGACTGGCCCGGGAGGCCACGCTGCCGGTGATCGGCACCAAGGAGCTGGTGGCCTGGCTGCCCACGTTGCTGGGGCTCGGACCGGGTGATCTTGTCGTGTTCCCGACGGTGGCCTACCCCACGTACGCGGTGGGCGCCGTGCTGGCCGGGTGCGCGGCCGTGGCCGCCGATGACCTCGCCGAGCTGGGGGACGCCCGGCCCGCGCTGGTCTGGTTGAACTCCCCGGCCAACCCGAGCGGGGCGATCCTGGACGGCGAGACGCTGGCTCGCCGGGTCGCCGAGGCCCGACAGCGGGGCGCGCTGGTGGTGGCGGATGAGTGCTACGGCGAGTTCGGGTGGGACGCCGAGCCCGTCTCGGTGCTGCATCCCGACATCTCCGGCGGGCGGCTGGACGGCGTGCTGGCGGTGCACTCGCTGTCCAAGCGGTCCAACCTGGCCGGCTATCGGGCGGGCTTCGTGTCCGGCGACGCCGAGGTCGTGGCCGAGCTGCTGGAAGTGCGCAAGCACGCCGGGATGCTGGTGCCCAAGCCCGTGCAGGCGGCGATGATCGCGCTGCTGGGGGACCACGAGCACGTGGTCCAGCAGCGGGAGCGGTATCTCCGCCGTCGAGCCCTGCTGCGGCCGGCCCTGGAGGCGGCCGGCTTCCGGATCGAGCACTCGGAAGGGTCGATCTACCTGTGGGCGACCCGGGACGAGGACAGCCGCGCCTCCGTCGAGGCGCTGGCCGAGCTCGGCATCCTGGTCGCCCCCGGAGAGTTCTACGGTGCGGCGGCGACCCGGCACATCCGGGTCGCGCTCACCGCGACCGACGAGCGGGTCGAGGCCGCAGCCCACCGGCTTCTGAACAGCACGCCCTGAGCTGTTGCTATGCGCCCTGAGCCTGTCGAAGGGTGCCCGACCTGGCCCTTCGACAAGCTCAGGGCGCATGACTACCGGACGGTGATCTCTACCCGGGTGGCCTTGGCCGCCGGGGTCGCGGTGGTCCACTCCGGCAGGTCGAACTCCCCGGTCTGCCAGGTGCGGTCGCCGACCTTGACCGTGGTCACCCCGTAGACCTCGGCGTTGGCCACCGCGTACTGACCGTACGCCCAGGCCAGCCGAGTGTTGCGGGCGTCGACAACCACCTGGGCGTCGACGGTCTTCGGCCTGACCTTGCCGAAGGTCTTGCGCAGCGAGTCGGACAGCCCGTCCGGATCGCCCGGCGTGTTGGACCGGTCGAGGCAGGTGAACCCGCCGGGGGAGTGGCCGGTCAGGGTGCTGGCCAGCACTCGGGCGTCGCCCTCGTGGTCCCGGTACGCGTCCGGGTAGCCGCTGCGCTGCACCTGCTGCGCGACCTCGGTGATGTCCCCGCTCTCCCAACCGTCGATCTTGACGAGGGCGTCGTAGAACGCGTTGGTGGCGAAGTACGGGTCCTGGAGCTGCCGCGCCGTTCCCCAGCCCTGGGACGGCCGCTGCTGGAACAGCCCGACCGAGTCCCGGTCGCCGTAGTCCAGGTTGCGGATCCCGGTCTCCTGGTAGACGGTCGCCAGGGCGATAGAGGCGGCCCGCGGCGGCAGCCCGCGGCGGACCGAGAGACCGACGATGATCGAGGCGTACTGCGCCTGCTCCAGATCCACGGCCACCGACTGGTCGGCGGCGGTCGCCACGCAGCGCTCCTGGCCAGGGACCGGCTCGGTCCCGCCGCGGTTGCGCAGGTAGAGGAACGTGCCGACCCCGAGGGCGATCAGCAGCGCCAGCACGACGGCCATCACCGCCGCCGCGCGGACCGCTCCGGACATCGGCGTCAGTTCTGGTGCAGGTCGGCGTTGAGCTGCACCCCGTGGCCCTCCCGATGGCGGACCTCGACCGCCCCGGTGACCGAGTTGCGGAGGAAGAGCAGCCCGCTGGACCCCGACAGGGTTCGGGCCTTGACCACCTCGCCGCCGGGCAGGGTGACCTTGGTGCTCGCGGTGAGGTAGAGACCGGCCTCGACCACGCAGTCGTCGCCCAGGGCGATGCCGAGGCCGGCGTTCGCGCCCAGCAGGCAGCGTTCGCCGATCGAGATCACCTCCGTGCCGCCGCCCGACAGGGTGCCCATGATCGAGGCGCCGCCGCCGATGTCGGAGTCGCGGCCGACCACCACCCCGGCCGAGATCCGGCCCTCGACCATCGAGGTGCCCAGGGTGCCGGCGTTGTAGTTCACGAAGCCCTCGTGCATCACGGTGGTGCCGGCGGCGAGATGAGCCCCCAACCGGACCCGGTCGGCGTCGGCGATCCGGACGCCGGAGGGCAGCACGTAGTCCACCATCCGCGGGAACTTGTCCACCCCGTACACCGTCACGGTGCCGTGCCGGGCCCGCAACCGGGACCGGACGAGCTCGAAGCCCTCCACCGCGCACGGGCCCAGCGAGGTCCACACCACGTTGGGCAGGCAGCCGAAGATGCCGTCCAGGTTGATCGTCCGCGGCGCGACCAGCCGGTGGCTGAGCAGATGCAGCCGGAGGTAGGCGTCGGAGGCGTCGACCGGCGGCACGTCGAGGTCGATCTGAACCCGTCGGACCTCGGTGTGCACCGACCGCTGCTCGTCGGGGCGCCCGGCCGCCGTCAGGTCCGCCGGGGCGTCCTCTCCGGTCGCCGGCCCCAGGGCCGGGGCGGGGAAGTAGGTGTCCAGCACACCGGCCGAGTCGTGCACCGTGACCAGACCCCAGCCCCAGGCCGAGCGGGGCGCGGCATCGGTCGCGGGTTGGGTCAGCACGGCCGGGTTCGTCACGACGGCGAGACTACCGGCCGGAGCCTGTGCGCCGGCTGTTGTTCCCGGCTACCGACGGAGTGGGGATAAGGTGCCGGGCGTGACGGACGGCCTGGACCTCGAGGGTGACCTGGTTACGCTGCTCCGCCGCCTGATCGACATCGAGTCGGTCAGCGGCAACGAGGCCGGCATCGCCGACCAGGTCGAGCGGGCCCTGACGGCGTACGGCCATCTCGCGGTGACCCGCGACGGCAACATCGTGGTGGCGCGTACCGAGCTGGGCCGGACGGAGCGGGTGGTGGTGGCCGGGCACCTGGATACGGTGCCGGTGGCGGAGAACGTGCCGTCCTGGGTCACCGACGGCGCCGACGGGCTACGCATCTGGGGGCGCGGCGCCTGCGACATGAAAGGTGGTGTGGCGGTCCAGCTCGCGGCTGCGGCCGCACTGGCCGCACCGAAGCGCGACGTGACCTGGATCTTCTACGACAACGAGGAGGTGGAGGAGCAGCGCAACGGGCTGCGCCGGCTGGCCGCTGCCCGCCCTGACCAGCTGGCCGCCGATTTCGCCATCCTGTGCGAGCCCTCCAACGCCCAGATCGAGGGCGGCTGTCAGGGCAACCTGCGGGCCGAGGTCCGGCTGACCGGAGTGGCCGCGCACTCCGCCCGGGCCTGGATGGGGCACAACGCGATCCACGACACCGGCCCGGTGCTGCAGCGGCTGGCCGCATACCAGCCGCAGCAGGTGGAGGTCGACGGGCTGACCTACCGGGAGGGGCTGAACGCGGTCCGGATCTCCGGCGGCATCGCCGGCAACATCATTCCCGACCGGTGCACGGTCGAGGTGAACTACCGGTTCGCCCCGGACAAGACCCCCGAGGAGGCGGAGGCGCACCTACGGGAGGTGCTGGACGGCTTTCCGCTGGCGGTGACCGACATCGCGGCCGGTGCCCGGCCCGGACTGGACCGCCCAGCGGCCGCGGACTTCCTGGCCGCCATGGGCGGGAGGGCGAGCGCCAAGTTCGGCTGGACCGACGTGGCCCGGTTCGCCGCGCTGGGCATCCCGGCGGTCAACTTCGGCCCCGGCGACCCGAGCAAGGCCCACGCCGACGACGAGTTCTGTCCGGCCGAGGACCTGTACAGCTGCCGGGACGGCCTGGTCCGCTGGCTGAGCTAGACGCTGGAGGGGGACAGCCATGAGCCAACCGGAGCCGGACCGCCGGCGGGTCGAGGGTCCGGTGGTGCGCGGTGACCGCACGGCCCAGGCCTCCACCACCGACCAGCGGCTGCTGGAGAGCCGCGGCGCGACCGACTTCGTGCACACCGATACCTGGCGCGTGCTGCGGATCCAGTCGGAGTTCGTCGACGGGTTCGGCACCCTGGCCGAGCTCGGCCCGGCGGTCAGCGTCTTCGGATCCGCGCGTACCCCGCGCGACCACCCGCTCTACGCCACCACCGAGACGCTGGCCGCCGAACTGGTCCGCGCCGGCCTGGCCGTGATGACCGGCGGCGGCCCCGGGACGATGGAGGCCGCGAACAAAGGCGCCGCGGAAGCCGGCGGCGTATCGGTCGGGCTTGGCATCGAGCTGCCGTTCGAGTCGTACCTGAATCCCTACGTGAACCTCGGCGTCAACTTCCGCTACTTCTTCGTCCGCAAGACCATGTTCGTCAAGTACGCCCAGGGCTTCCTGGTGATGCCCGGCGGCTTCGGCACCCTGGACGAGCTGTTCGAGGCGCTCACCCTGGTGCAGACCCAGAAGGTGACGAGGTTTCCGGTGGTCCTGTTCGACCGCGACTACTGGAGCGGGCTGCTGGACTGGCTGGCCACGACGGTGCTGGACCGCGGGGCGATCAAGGACGCGGACCTGAACCTGTTCACCGTGACCGACGATGTGGCCGAGGCCGTCGAGGTGATGAGAGCGGGGATTCCCCAGGGGCAGCCGCCGCACCGCCCGGAGTGAGTGGTCGACTCGGCGAACCGACTGACACACGCCGTCGTGACAGCATGGAGGCGTGGAGTGGTTCATCGCCGTGATCGCCGTAGCGGCCCTGGGCGTCGCGGCGATGGCAGCAGCGGGAGGCATGGGACAGATGAGCTCGGAGCCGGTGCACGACACTTACCGGCAGGACCTGCCTGAGCGTCCGCTGACGGCGGAGGACATCCGCTCGCTCCGGTTCGGGGTGACCCTGCGGGGATACGCGATGGCGCAGGTGGACGACGTGCTGGAGCGGCTGGGCCAGGAGATCGCCGATCGCGACGCCGAGATCGCGGCCCTGCGCGCGGGGGCGGACGGCGGACCGCGGCGTGCGGTGGCGGGTCCGCCGATCGCCGAATGAGCGTCCGGCTGGAGGTCGCCACCCGGACCCAGGCGCCGATCGCCCGCGTGTGGGAGGAGCTGACCGACTGGGCCGGCCAGTCGCGATGGATCCCGTTCACCACCGTGCGCGTCGCGTCCCCGCACGACGCCGGTCTGGGCGTGCGGGCGGTCGCCCTCTCCGGTTTCCGGCTCGGCCGGCTGCCGATAGGGCTGCTGGACCGTTTCGTGGTCACGGGCTGGACGCCACCGACCCTCGGGGACGACGGCTCGGGCCGCGCCGAGCTCGAGGTGCTGCACCTCGGGCCGTACTTCACCGGGGAGGGCGTGTTCGCCCTGCAGGGGACCGAGGCCGACACCAAGGTGACCTGCGTGGAGCTCTTCGAGCTGCCCGGCGGCCGGCTGCTCGACCTGCCCGGCCGGCTGCTGCTGCCGGTGCTGCGAAACGGTTTCCGGCTGAGCCTGCGGCGGTTCGCGGCCGTCTGCGAGTCATGAGGCAACGGCACGAGGGCGGCGAGTTCCGGCCGCGTCGGCGAGGTCCGTCATGATCGTCACCGCCCAGCCCGGTCCGGACGGCCGGCTGCGCTGCCCGTGGGCGCTCGGTGCTCCGGAGTACCTCGACTATCACGACTCCGAGTGGGGCGTCCCGGTGACCAGCGTGGCCGGGCTGTTCGAGCGGCTCAGCCTGGAGGCGTTCCAGTCGGGCTTGTCCTGGATCACGATCCTGCGCAAGCGGGAGGCTTTTCGGGCGGCCTTCCTC
>DASQVF010000482.1:0-2675 GCA_035640915.1 Propionibacteriaceae bacterium | reverse complement strand
GAAGCCCGGCTGCGGTTCCCGGCGGTGCCGAACCGCGCACGACACCGCTCCCACCGGGATTCTCGGCCAGAAGGAGACGCTCGCGGCGGCCGCCTCCGTCAGCACCGCATCGGGGTCGTAGGCCATCAACGCAGCGATGCGGACGCGCGTCGTCAGCTCCGACCCGGCCGAGGCATAGACACCCGGCAGCACTCGGACCACGTCGCCCTTGCCGGCCAGGTACCGCAAGGATGAGTCGAGCTCCGGGTGCGCCCGCCGGCTGATGGCGCCCTGTGCGTTCAGCAGCCGATCGATCTCGTGATAGTTGTCCCTCACACTCGGGAAGGCCCAGAAATGGGGCCCGATATTAACGGCGACGTGAAAGTTCGCAGAATCTCCCGCCAGAAGACACGGCCGCCGTCGGATTCAGCGTGGATCGACGTGCCGGAGCTGACTGGAGGGAGATCCTGCGAAAGTGCTCACACCGGCAAGTGTCGGAAGGTGAGGTTGATCCGTGGCCCCTCAGTAGGCGAACCGGGACGCGACGAGCCGGTTCAGCCGGCGCTGCCGGTGCCCGTAGTAGGCGAAGGCGAAGAGCCAGACCGGCAGGGTCAGCAGGCCGGCCCGCACCTCGACCTCGTCGGTGTAGCGGGTCATCCCGTAGTAGTCCTCGAGGTGAATCTGATGGTCCCAGACCCGGATCAGGTCGCTGTGACCGGCGTCGTGCCAGACCGGCCCGGTACCACCTGCCGGCCCCGGCTGCAGGTCCAGGGTGTGCTCCCCAATCGGGAGCAGGACACCGAGCATCAGCCGGGTCCGGTAGCGGCCGGCGCCGAAGCGGTCCGGGAGCGCCGGTGGGTCCACCGCCACGAAGTGCAGCAGCGGCCAGGAGACCCAGTTGAGCAGCATCGGCTTGGCCAGCTCGGGCGCCAGGCGGCCGACCGAGCACGGCAGCAGAGATGAGCGCCGGAGCCGCATGCGGCCACGGTATCCGCGGCTTGGCAGCCCGGCGGAGGATGGGGACGTGCACATGCGCGACCGGACCGCCGCGGAGGCGACGACGGCGCGCTGGGCCGGGCTCGCCGGAGTCGTCGCCGGGCTGGCCGGGCTGGCCATCGCCGAGGTGAGCGGGTGGCTCACCGGGCCCGGCGGATCGCCGGTCACGGCGGTCGGCGAGCTGATCATCGAGCTGCTGCCGCCGTCCCTGGTCAACTTCGGCAAGGAGACCCTGGGCTTCGCCGACAAACCGGTCCTGCTGGCCATGATCGTTGTGGTGGTGCTGCTGCTCTGCGGGCTGGCCGGGCGGCTGGAGTACCGCCGGCGGCGTCTCGGTGCCGCCGTGTTCGCGGGGGTCGCCGTGGTCGGCCTGCTCGGGGTCAGCGCTCAGCCCGGCATCGCCGTGATCGGCTACCTGCCGACGGTGCTCGGTCTGGTGTTCGGCTACCTGATCCTGGGCGCCCTGCTCGACCGGCTACGGCGGTGGCGCGCCGCATCGGGCGGCGACTCGCTCGACCGGCGCCGCTTCCTCAGCTGGGTGCTGGCCACCGGCGCCGCGGCGGCCGTCGCCACGGTCGGCGCCTCGCTGCTGGGGCGGGCGACGTCCGCGGTGCAGGCGGCGCGGGACCGGCTGCGGTTGCCCGCCGCGGTCGAGCCCGCACCTCCGGTGCCGGCCGGAGCCGACCTGGAACTGCCGGAGCTGACGCCGTACGTCACCGACAACGACAGCTTCTACCGGATCGACACCGCCCTCCAGGTCCCGGTGATCGACCCGGCCGACTGGTCGCTGACCATCTCCGGGATGGTGGACAACCCGTTTCGCATCGACTACGCCACGCTGGCCGCCAAGCCGCTGGTCGAGCACATGGTGACCCTGACCTGCGTGTCCAACGAGGTGGGCGGCGACCTGGCCGGCAATGCGCTCTGGCTGGGGTTCCCGCTCCGCGACCTGCTCGCCGAGGCCCGGCCGCAGCCCGGCGCGGACATGGTGCTGTCCACCAGCGACGACGGCTGGACCGCGGGCACTCCGATCGAGGTGCTGACCGACCCCGACCGCCAGGCGCTGCTGGCCATCGGCATGAATGGCGAACCGCTGCCCATCGAGCACGGTTTCCCTGTCCGGATGGTCGTCCCCGGCCTGTACGGCTACGTCTCGGCCACCAAGTGGGTGACCGAGCTCAAGGTGACCACCTTCGCCGACGACCAGGGCTACTGGACACCGCTCGGCTGGTCGGCCCGCGGCCCGATCAAGATCGCCTCGCGGATCGACCGGCCCGCCCGCGGCACCGTGGATCCGGGGACGGTGACGGTGGCCGGGGTGGCCTGGGCGCAGCACACCGGGATCGCCGGGGTCGAGGTGCAGGCCGACGGCGGACCCTGGCAGCCGGCCCGGCTCGCGGAGACCGTCGGACCCGACACCTGGCGCCAGTGGGTGTTCGACTGGGCCGCGACCAGCGGCGACCACACCCTCACGGTCCGGGCCACCGGCGCGAACGGCGACCTGCAGATCGCCGCCTCCGCTCCTCCCGCCCCGGACGGCGCTACCGGCTACCACTCGTTCTCGGTCCGCGTCCGCTGACCCGCCCGGTGACGAGCGGATCGGCGATCGGGGCAGTCCGGGGAGAGTGGATGGGCCTGGCGGGAGCGCGAGCCTACGAGCGCGGATGGCTGCGACCCGGATGGCCCAAGTCGTCCGATCA
>DASQVF010000481.1:0-2447 GCA_035640915.1 Propionibacteriaceae bacterium | reverse complement strand
GGGTGGGTCCGTTCAGGTTGAGGTTGGAGAAGATCTTCGGCACCGAGCCACAATAGTCGGCCTCGCGGTCAGGAGAACCAGTACTGCAGCCCACCGATGCCCAGGGCCAGCAGCACGAAGCGGGCGACCCGACCGACCAGCACGGTCAGCGTGAACCAGGAGCCGCGCATCGTCGTGGCACCGGCCAGCAGCGCCACGGCGTAGAGCGGGGGCAGACCGACCACGGCGGCGAGCAGCACGATCGGCAGCCCCCAGCGCTTCTGCCCGACCAGCTCCAGCAGCCGGGCCACGACGGCTCGGAACCGGGCCCGGGCCCGGCTGACCTGCGCCCGACGGGCCTCGGCGCGGCGATGACGGACGAAGGGCAGCTCCTTGCCCTGCCGGACGCTGAGGAACAGGATCAGCTTGCCGAACGTCTGGCCGATGCCCACGCCGACCGCGATCGGCACCGCGCCGGCGATGGCCGACACCTGCGAACCGACCACGTACGCCTCGGCGTTGATGATCGGGACGATCGCGGACACCACACCGAAGCCGACCGAGGTGAGCAGTGCCAGCAGCTCGGACCAGCCGAAGTCGGGCACCAGCCGACCGTACCGCGAGCCAGAGGTCCAGCCGCCGGACTACTTGACCAGCGCGGCCAGGTGGTGCAGGCGGGCGATCTCGGAGTCCAGGAACGTCGGGCCGCCGAGCCGGCCGATGGCGATCACCCGGTCCTGGGTCAGCGGCGTCACCACCACCGTGGTCTCCCCCCAGCCGGGCGACCAGTTCGCCGGCAGGTCGATGCGGTGCGTGTGGTCGAACGGCATCAGGTGCTGCACCGCCTCCTGGTTGAAGTTCGGTGCGAGGGTCGTGGCGAAGGTGGCTCGCGCCGCGCCGTCCTCGACCTGGAGCAGCGCGGCGAAGTGCGACCGGAACACCACCGGGCACAGCGAGGCCAGGATCTCCGCCGCATGCACCGGGTCAGCGGTCATGCGCTCCAGGGCCTCGAGGTCGGACTGCAGCCCGCCGCCCTCGGGATAGCGCGAGATCCACTCCACGCGCACCCCGGGCAGGCTCTGGCAGGCGGTCACGATGGTCTCCGGCAGCTGGTTCGGCGGCAGGTCGACGATGAAGTCGTCGACGACGATGCCGGCACCCTTCTCGACGATCTCCACTGCGTTGATGTCGGCGCCCACACCGCCCATCGCGGTCGCGACGGACCCCAGCGAACCCGGACGGTCCGGCAGGGTGACCCGCATCAGAAACACGCCACCATCTTTCCTCATACCAATTGCTTTTGTGGGGCTGAACGGTGCCGCTGGGCCGCATCCACATGGAACCCTTAGGTCTCGTGCCCGAATTCGTGCCCTTCCGCGCCCTGCGCTACGCCGCCGCCGACCTCGCCCCTCTTGTCGCTCCGCCGTACGACGTGTTGTCCGATGCCGACGTCGACGCCTTGCAGGCCGGATCGGACCACAACATCACCCGGGTCGACGTGCCGCGCGGCGATGACGACCGGTACCAGCGCGCCGCGGACCTGCTGCGGGAGTGGCGCCGGGACCGCGTCCTGGTGCTCGACGACCAGCCGTCGTTCACCATCTACCGGATGCGGTTCACCGACGACAGCGGCACCGCGCGGGACATCGCCGGGGTGGTGGGCGGGCTGGAGATCACCGACGAGGGCGCGGGCGGAGTGCTGCCGCACGAGCGAACCACGCCCAAGGCCTCCACCGACCGGCTCGACCTCACCCGCGCCACCCGGACCAACCTCTCACCGGTCTGGGGACTGTCCCTGGCCTCAGGCCTCACCGCCCTGCTCCAAGAGCCCGGCGAGCCGGTCGGACGGGTGACCGAGAACGACCCTTGGACAGGCTCAGCAGGGCCCGTGGAGCACATCGTCGAGCGGGTGACCGACCTGGGCCGGATCGCCGACATCCGAAAGGCGCTGGATGCCGACGACGTGCTGATCGCCGACGGGCACCACCGCTACAGCGTCAGCCGGATCTACCGCGACGATGTCCGCGCGGCCACCGGCGACCGGACCACCCCGGCCGAGCAGACCCTGGCCTTCGTTCACGAGCTGGTCGCCGAGCAGCTCAGCGTGGACGCGATCCACCGGCTGTACGCCGACATCAGTCCGGACGACCTCCGAGCCGCGCTGGCCCGCTCCTTCCGGCTGAGCGAGCTCGGCCGACCCGCGCCGGCCACCCTCGCCGCCATGCGCGAGGAGGGCTTCCTGGTCCTGGTGAGCCGGGACGCGGCCTGGCGGCTCGACCCGCTGCCCGGCCGGTTCGACGGCGTCCGCGCCCTCGACGGCGCCTGGCTGGAGACCGCGCTCGCCGACGTGCCGCTGACCGTGGCCTACCAGCACGGGCTCGCCGCGGCGCTCGCCGAGGTCGATGCGGGCCGGGCCGCCGCGGCGGTGCTGATCCGACCGGTCAGCCTGGCCGAGATCGAGCGCACCG
>DASQVF010000480.1:0-2634 GCA_035640915.1 Propionibacteriaceae bacterium | reverse complement strand
CCCATCTGGATCCTGGGCGTCTGGGTGCTGGTCATGGTCGGGTTCGTCGTGGTGGGCTGGCTGCTGATCAGGCGCACCGGCTGGGGGCGGCAGTTCTGGCGGCTGTCCAGCATGTACTTCATCCCCTTCTCCCGCAGTCGGCAGAGCTTGAGGCCGATCCTGGTCGTCGCGCTGTTGCTGCTGCTGACCGTCACGTCGGTCCGGCTGGACGTGCTGCTGTCCTTCCAGGGCAACGAGCTGTTCACGTCCCTGCAGGAGAACGACCAGCCGGCCTTCTGGCGCTCGATAACGGTCTTCGCCGTGCTGGCTACGGTGAACGTGCTGCTGGTCCTGTTCAGCTACTACGTCGGCCAGGCCCAGCTCATCAACTGGCGGCTGTGGCTGAACCAGCGGATGGTGGGTGACTGGATGACCGGCGCGGCGTACCACCGGGGCCGGTTCGTGAACGCGCCGGTCGACAACCCGGACCAGCGCATCCAGGCCGACATCACGTCGTACGCATCGCTCTCCCAGAGCCTGGCGCTCGGCGCGGTGTCCTCGCTGGTCACCCTGGTGTCGTTCACCGCGATCCTCTGGGGACTGTCCGGTCCGCTCGAGGTCGGTGGCATCACCATCCCGCGCGCCATGGTGTTCCTGGCCTACATCTACGTGATCATCGCGACGGTCATCGCGTTTCGGATCGGACGGCCGTTGATCCGGCTGAACTTCCTCAACGAGCGACTGACCGCCTCCTACCGCTACGCCCTGGTCCGGGTGCGGGAGAACTCCGAGAACGTCGCCTTCTACCGCGGCGAGCAGGTGGAGAGCGCCGGGCTGCTGGCCCGCTTCGCCGCCGTCATCACCAACGTCTGGGCCATCGTGTTCCGCAGCCTGAAGTTCCAGGGCTTCAACCTGGTCGTGAACCAGATCGCAGTGGTCTTCCCGGTGCTCATCCAGGCGCCCCGGTTTTTCGCCGGGACGATCCAGCTGGGCGACGTCACCCAGACCGCCACCGCCTTCGGCAACGTGCAGGGCGCCCTGTCGTTCTTCCGCACCGCCTACGACGACTTCGCCGGATACCGGGCCGTGCTGAACCGGCTCACCGGGCTGCTCGACTCCAACGAGGAGGCCCGCGACCTGCCCGGCCCGGTGGTCGAGCCGCGACTCTCCGGCTTCGGCATGCGCAACCTGGACGTTCGGCTGCCCGACGGTCGGCCCCTGATCAGCAACCTCAACCTGGATCTCCCCAGCGGCGCCTCCCTGCTGGTCAAGGGTCCGTCGGGCTCGGGCAAGACCACCCTGCTTCGCAGTATGGCCGGACTGTGGCCGCACGTCTCCGGGACGATCGGCACCTCGTCGGAGGGGGGCACGCTGTTCGTCTCCCAGCAGCCCTATCTCCCGCTCGGCACGCTGCGGACCGCGCTGGCCTATCCATTGCCCGCGGCCGGTCTGGACGATGCGACCGCCCAGGACGTGCTGCACGCCGTGCTCCTCGGTCACCTGGTCGGGCGGCTGGACGAGGAGGCGGACTGGGCCCAGATCCTGTCGCCCGGGGAACAGCAGCGGCTGTCGTTCGGCCGCATCCTGCTGACCCGGCCGGCGCTGGTATTCCTGGACGAGAGCACCTCGGCGCTGGACGAGGGGATGGAGTACGCGATGTACGCCCTGATCCGCCAGCGGCTCCCCGGCTGCACCATCGTCAGCGTCGGGCACCGCAGCACGCTGGACCGGCTGCACACCGACGAGCTCCGACTGGTCGGCGACGGCCGCTGGGAGGCCAAGACCCTAGTCGGCTGACCGGACGGCAGCGGCATAGCGCTCGGCCAGGGTGCGGAGCAGGTCGCGGAGCTCGGGCGGGTCCAGTACGTCGAACGCCACCTCGAGCGAGGTCAGGTAGCCGACCAGGTTGAGCATCGTGCCTCCGCCGGTCTCCAGGAGACAGGTGTGCTCGTCGAGCGGGGTGAGCAGCCCGCCGGCGGGGGTGATGCGGTCGGCGATCACGGTCGCCGGCGCGTGCAGCCGGATCCGAGCCGGGATGGGCCACCCGCGCGAGGCCGACCCGCGGATCACGTGGCGCCCGGCGTCCTCGGGTGGCTCCCGTGGGGTGAACCGCGGCCCGGCCGGCAGCCGCGGCCGGATCCGGTCGGCACGGAACGTCCGCCAGTCCGCGCGGTCCCGGTCCCAGGCCAGCAGGTACCAGCGGTGGCCGGTGTAGACCAGCCGGTAGGGCTCGACCCGGCGGAGCTCCTCCTCGCCGGCGTGGCTGGTGTAGTCGATGCGCAGCTGCTGGGAGTCCCGACAGGCGGTGGCCAGGGTGACCAGGACGTCGGCATCCACGGTCGGCCCGCCGCCCGCTGCCGAGACCGTGGCCTGCCGCAGTGCGTCCAACCGGGGACGCAACCGGGCCGGTAGGGTCTGCTCCAGCTTGGTGATGGCCCGCAGCGAGGTCTCCTCGATCCCGGTGATGGTGCCGGCTGCGGCGGCACTCAGCCCCAGTCCGACGGCCAGGACCTCCTCGTCGTCCAGCAGCAGCGGCGGCATGGCGGCGCCCGGTCCCAGCCGGTACCCACCGGCGATGCCGGTGCGCGACTGCACCCCGTAGCCGAGGATCCGGAGCCGCTCGATGTCGTTCCGCACCGTGCGCGCCGTGACCTG
>DASQVF010000479.1:0-6023 GCA_035640915.1 Propionibacteriaceae bacterium | reverse complement strand
CCGGGCGCCACCATCCTCGAGCCGACCAGCGGCAACACCGGGATCTCACTGGCCATGGCGGCCAGGCTGGCCGGATACCGCCTGGTGTGTGTGATGCCGGAGAACACCTCCCCGGAGCGCCGCCAGATCCTGGCCATGTGGGGAGCTGAGATCGTCTCCTCGCCCGCCGCGGGCGGGTCGAACGAGGCGGTCCGGGTGGCCAAGGACCTGGCCGCCGAGCACCCCGACTGGGTGATGCTCTACCAGTACGGCAACCCGGCCAACGCCGAGGCGCACTACCTGACGACTGCGCCCGAGATTCTGGAGGATCTGCCGGAGGTGACCCACGTGGTCGCCGGCCTGGGCACCACCGGGACGCTGATGGGCGTCGGGCGCTTCTTCGCCGACAAGAAGCCCGAGGTCAAGATCATCGCTGCTGAGCCGCGCTACGGCGAGTCGGTGTACGCGTTGCGCAACCTGGACGAGGGCTTCGTCCCGGAGCTCTACGACGAGCGGTACGTCACCTCACGGTTCTCGGTCGGCGCCCGCGATGCGGTTCGCCGGGTGCGCGAGCTGCTGGACCGGGAGGGCATCTTCGCCGGCCTGTCCAGCGGTGCCATCCTGCACGCCGCCCTGGCCCAGGCCGCCAAGGCGGTGAAGGCGGGGGAGAGCGCCGACATCGTGGCGATCATCTGCGACGGCGGTTGGAAGTACCTGTCCACCGGCGCCTACGACGCCGACCTGGACACCAGCGAGGACTACCTGGACACCCAGGTCTGGGCGTAGTCAGCTGGCCGATCACCGACGGCCGGCGGGCTGACTCACCCGCGCCAAGGCCCCCACTGGGGGTCCCGACCCGCGTAGGCCAGGGTCCGGTCCAGCAGCGGCGCGTCATCGGGGATCGGCAGCCGTGGGCCGAACAGGCCTTCCCGTGCCGCGGGATCATCCGGCGTGCTGACCACGAACTGCCACGAGGCCTCGAGATTCTCCGCCGCGACCGCGAACGGCTGGTCGGTCGCAACCGCCAGGTCCCAGCCGTGCAGCACCAGCTCGTTGTTGACCACCGCGCCCGCCGCCTCGGCCGGCATGGTGATGCCACCGGCCCGAGTCTCGCCCTGCCAGGCCTGTGGGGCTCGCCAAGCCTCGGCCAGCTCGGTCAACCGGTTGAGGAGGTTGTACCGCCAGTCGGTCGGCAGGTCGGCCCCGTCCGCCTCCGGCGGGGCGTCGGTCGTCGGACCGGTGAGCTTGGCCGCCGCGTCGCGGAACGCGATGGTCAGACCCAGCACATGGGTGAGCAGGTCGGCGACGTTCATCCGCTCCAACGGCGTCGGCCCGGCCAGCTGCTCCTCCCCGATGTTGCCGACGATGGCGGCCATCTGCTCGGTCACCGGCTCCAGATCGATCATCGAACTCCTTCCCCCAAGTGCGACAACCATCTCACCCGCTCGCCAAGTAGGCTGAGCCCCCGTGGAAAGCGAGGCGCCGATCGGGATCTTCGACTCCGGGTTCGGCGGCCTGACCGTGGCCCGGGCCGTGATCGACCAGCTACCGCACGAGGACGTCGTCTATCTCGGGGACACTGCCCGGTCCCCTTACGGCGAGCAGCCCATCTCCCAGGTCCGCGAGTACGCCCTGGAGTGCCTCGACCACCTGCTCGACCAGGGCGTCAAGGCCCTGGTCATCGCCTGCAACTCCGCCAGTGCCGCCGTGCTCCGGGACGCTCGGGAGCGCTACCCGGTGCCGGTGGTCGAGGTGATCCTGCCCGCCGCGCGCCGGGCCGTCGCCGCCACCCGGTCCGGCCGGGTCGGCGTGATCTGCACCGAGGCCACCGCCACCTCCCAGGCCTACGACGACGCCTTCGCCGCGGCCCCGCAGGTGTCGCTCTACACCGCCGCCTGTCCCCGTTTCGTCTCCTTCGTCGAGGCGGGGATCACTGGCGGCCCTGAGCTGCTGGCGGTGGCCGAGAGGTACCTGGCCCCCCTCCAGTCCGCCGACATCGACACCCTGATCCTGGGCTGCACGCACTACCCACTGCTCGCCGGGGTGATCTCCTACGTGCTGGGCGACCAGGTCAGCCTGGTGTCCAGCGCCGACGAGTGCGCCAAGCAGGTGTATGCCGTGCTGACCCGGCACGGGCTCACCCACGACCAGCCGCGCTTCGCCAGCCATCGCTTCCTGACCACCGGCAGCCCGGCGGACTTCGAAGGCATCGGGGCGCGGCTGATGGGCGGCCTGGTGGCCGGCGTCGAGCACTTCATGCGCAGCGCGGGGGCTCGCAGGGGGGTCGTCCCCCCGGCCGGTGACGCTGCGTGAAGCTCACTGTCGTCGGCTGCAGCGGCTCGGTCTCCGGCCCGGACTCGCCGGCGTCGTGCTACCTCGTCCAGGCTCCCTACGCCGGCCGCACGTTCTCCCTCGTCCTCGATCTGGGGCCCGGCGCTTTCGGCGCTCTCTACCGCTATCTCGACCCGTCCCAGGTCGACGCCGTCGCGCTGAGCCACCTCCATCCGGACCACTGCCTGGACCTGTGCAGCTACTACGTCGCCGCCGTCTACTCACCGACGGCACCGTGGCCACGGCGGCCGCTGTTCGGCCCGGTCGGCACGCCGGAGCGGCTGAGCTCGGCGTACGAGGTCCGGCGAAGCGATGGATCGGCCGCCGAGCCGGGTTCGGGCATCGCGAACCACTTCGACTTCCGACCCTGGCGGCCGCGGCAGCAGGTCGGGCCGTTCCTGGTGGAGACCGCGGCCGTAGACCATCCGGTGGAGGCGTACGCCATGCGGATCACCGAGGACGTCCCGGACGGCGGCACGCTGGTCTACTCCGGTGACACCGGCCCGTGCGACACCCTCGTCGGGCTGGCTCGGGGCGCGGACCTGTTGCTGGTCGAGGCGGGTTCGCCGGAGCGGCCGGACAACCCTCCCGGCTTGCATCTGACCGGGCGACAGGCCGCGGAGACCGCACAGCGCGCCGGCGTGAGCGCGGCGGTGCTGACCCACATCCCGCCCTGGTCCGACCCCGACCGGGTGCTGGCCGAGGCGATGCCGCACTTCTGCGGCCCGCTGTCCCGGGCGGTCCCCGCGGCGAGCTGGGAAATAGGCTAGGCAGCGTGACGGATCGGGCCGACGGACGCGACCATGACCAGCTTCGCCCGGTGCGGTTCACCCGCGGCTGGCTCAGCCAGGCGGAGGGCTCGGTGCTGGTCGAGTTCGGGCACACCCGGGTGCTGGTCGCGGCGAGCGTGACCGAAGGGGTGCCGCGCTGGCGGAAGGGATCGGGCGAGGGCTGGGTCACCAGCGAGTACGCGATGCTGCCGCGGGCCACCAACACCCGCAACGACCGGGAGTCGGTGAAGGGCCGGATCGTCGGCCGGACTCACGAGATCAGCCGGTTGATCGGCCGCAGCCTGCGCTCGATCATCGACTACCGCGCCCTGGGTGAGAACACCATCGTGATCGACTGCGACGTCCTCGAGGCCGACGGCGGCACCCGGACCGCGTCCATCACCGGCGCCTACGTCGCGCTGGCCGACGCCGTGAGCTGGCTTCGGGACCGCAGCCTGCTGGCCGGCGAGCCGCTGCGAGGCTCGGTCGCGGCGGTCTCGGTCGGCGTGGTCGAGGGAACGCCGATGCTGGACCTCTGCTACACCGAGGACTCCGCGGCGGGCACCGACATGAACATCGTGATGAGCGGCGACGGCCGGTTCGTCGAGGTCCAGGGCACGGCGGAGGGAGCGCCGTTCGACCGCACCGAGCTGAACCAGCTGCTCGACCTGGGGGTGGCGGGCTGCGCACGGCTGACCGAGCTGCAACAGGAGGCCCTCGCCTCGTGAGGCGGGTCGTGCTGGCCACCAACAACGCCCACAAGCTGGCCGAGCTGCGCCGGATCGTCACCGAGGCGGCCCCGGAGGTCGAGGTGCTCGGGTTGGCCGACCTGCCCCGCTACCCGGAGCCGGCCGAGACCGGCCGGACCTTCGCCGAGAACGCGCTGCTCAAGGCGCGAGCCTGTCTGGCGGCGACCGGGCTGCCCGCCCTGGCCGACGACTCCGGACTCGAGGTGGAGGTACTGAACGGCATGCCCGGCGTACGGTCCGCCCGCTGGGCCGGGCCGCAGGCGAGCGATGCCGACAACAACGACCTGCTGCTGCGCCAGCTGTTCGACGTGCCGGCGGAGGAGCGGACCGCGCGGTTCGTCTGCGCCATGGCCGCGGTGCTGCCCACCGGGGCCGAACACGTGCGCCTCGGGATCATGTCGGGACGGCTGACCGAGGCGCCGATGGGCGACAATGGGTTCGGCTACGACCCGCTGTTCGTGGCCGACGGGCAGACGGTGACCAACGCGGAGCTGGTCCCCGCCGCCAAGGACGCCATCAGCCATCGCGGGCAGGCGATCCGCGCCATGGCGCCGGTCCTGGCGGCCGAGCTGCGGCGACCGGCGCCCGCCGGGAAGGAGGGTTGATCAGGTGCGGACCTATCTCGACCTGCTCGACCACGTGCTCACCACCGGGGTGCGCAAGACCGACCGCACCGGAACGGGCACGCTCAGTGTCTTCGGCTACCAGATGCGCTTCGACCTCGGGAACGGCTTCCCCCTGGTCACCACCAAGCGGGTCCACACCCGATCGGTGATCGCCGAGCTGCTCTGGTTCCTCTCGGGGGCGACCAACGTCAAGTGGCTGCACGAGCAAGGAGTGACCATCTGGGACGAGTGGGCGGATGCCGACGGCGAGCTGGGGCCGATCTACGGCTACCAGTGGCGCTCCTGGCCCACGCCCGACGGCGGACATGTCGACCAGCTGGCCGGGGTGATCGAGGCACTCCGGACCAACCCGGACTCTCGGCGCCACCTGGTCAGCGCCTGGAACGTCGCCGACCTCGGTGTGATGGCGCTGCCGCCCTGCCACACCATGTTCCAGTTCTACGTGGCCCCAGCCCCGGAGGGGGACCCCGATCAGCGCGGCCGGCTGTCCTGCCAGCTTTATCAGCGCTCGGCCGACGTCTTCCTCGGCGTCCCGTTCAACATCGCCTCGTACGCCCTGCTCACGGCCATGGTCGCGCAGGTCTGCGGCCTGCGGTCCGGCGACTTCGTGCACACCCTCGGTGACGCCCACCTCTACCTGAACCACCTCGACCAGGCCCGGCTGCAGCTGACCCGGGAGCCGCGGCCGTTGCCGAGGCTGGTGCTCGACCCGGCAGTGACCGCGATCGACGATTTCACCGTGGAGAGCATTCGGATCGAGGGCTACGACCCCCATCCGGGGATCAAGGCCCCCATCGCGGTCTGATGGGTTCTCCTGAGCCTGTCGGAGGGCGCGGTGCGGAGCCTGTCGAAGGGATCGACATCGTGGGCATCGCCGCGGTCGCGCGGAACGGGGTGATCGGGGCTGACGGGGACATCCCGTGGCGCATCCCGGAGGACTGGCAGCGGTTCAAGCGACTGACCATGGGCCAGGTGCTGATCATGGGTCGCAAGACGTGGGCCTCGATCGGGCGGCCGCTGCCCGGCCGGACCACCTACGTCTTGACCCGCGACAGATCGTTGGCAAGGGGGGCGACCCACTTGGACCCCCGCGGCGACCGCGATGACACACCGGAGGTCGCGCGAATGTGGCGAGGCGAGGACGTGTACGCCGTGCCGAGCCTGGACCAGGCGTTCGCCGAGGCGGCGGCCCGGGGCCCGGCGACGATCTTCGTCGCCGGGGGCGGCGAAATCTACCGTGCCGCCTGGGGCCGGCTGACCGCATTGGAGATCACCGAGGTGGACGCCGAGCCGGAGGGCGATGTGACGTTCCCGGCGATCGACCCCGAGGTCTGGGAGGAGACGGCGCGCGACTCGCGTGACGGCTACACGTTCATTAGTTACCGGCGACGTTAATATCCTTCCGGCGGGTCGGCGGCACGTCGATCCCATGATCAGGAGGCATGGATGCGGGAGCCCTCTCTCGGCGCGCGCCTGGGCGCTGAGTTCCTCGGCACGTTCTGGCTGGTATTCGGAGGCTGCGGGAGTGCCGTGCTGGCCGCCGTGTTCCTCACCGACGAGCAGGTGCA
>DASQVF010000478.1:0-2599 GCA_035640915.1 Propionibacteriaceae bacterium | reverse complement strand
GGTCCTGTTTGACGGGCCACCTCCGCCCCCGGCCCAGCAACTCACGTGCACCTCCGCCCCGGCCCAGCAACTCACGTGCCCTCCGCCCCGGCGCAGGAACTCACGTGCACGTGAGTTCCGGTAGCGATACCCAGGTTGCAGAGTGGGTATCGCTGCGGGAACTCGCGTGGAGCTGCACGTGAGGGTCCGTACGCGGCGGCGCCGGCCAGCGGTTCCGGCGCCGGTCAGTCGAGGTAGCCGAGGGCGGCGTACTGGTCCAGCGCCTCCTTGGCCACCTCGACGGCCGAGTCCCCGGCCCCGGCCGGGGACAGCACCCGGGCGCCACCGCCCAGCCGGAGCAGCAGGCTGCGCAGCCAGGCCGGGTCGGTGACGTGCAGCTCCACGGTCAGCCGGCCGTCGTCGTGCCGGGTCACGGTCTCGGTCGGGTAGTACTCGGCCACCCAGGACGCCCACGGCTCCAGGGCCAGCGTCACCAGCGGCGCATCCTGCAGGCTCTCGAACCAGCCGGTGGACAGGTCCTTCAGCTGCACGGCGTGCGGCTCCACCGGGGTGTCGGTCACCTCCACGGCGGCGATCCGGTCCAGCCGGAACGTCCGCAGGGCCTTCGCCGAGTAGCACCAGGCCTCCAGGTAGCCGTAGCCCTCGAGCACGAACACCCGCAGCGGGTCGACCAACCGCTGGGTGGTCTCGGCACGCGACGCAACGTCGTAGGTCAGGTCAAGTCGTCGACCGCGCTGCAGGCCGTCGTTCACCCGGGCCTGGATGTCGTCGCGCCCGGCGGTCACCGTCACGCTGGCCTGGTCTGTCGCGGCCAGGTTGCCAGCGGCGGCCTCCAGCTTCTTCAAGGCCCGGTCCACCGCCTCGCGCTCCCCCGGCCCGGCGATCTCCCGCAAGGTGCGCAGCGCGAGCACCAGCGCCAGCGCCTCGTCCGCCGACAGCCGCAGCGGTCGGGTCAGGTAGTCGGCGTTGCTCAGGTGGATCACGCCCTCGCCCTCGACCGCGTCCATGTCGATGTCGATCAGGTCGCCCGGGGCGAGGCCGGGCAGCCCGCACATCCACAGCACGTTCAGGTCCTCGCGCAGCGTCCTCAGACTGATCCCGAACGCCGCCGCCACGTCGGCCATGGCTACGCCGTCGTGCGCACGGAGGTAGGGAACCAGGCTCAGCAGCCGCCGAACCTGGGCCTGGGAGGTCATGCGGCCCGGCCGGTCGCGGCGACCGCACGCAGGGCGCGGACCACCGAGTCCCGCAGGTCGGCCGGGGCCAGGACGACGACGTCGGCCCCGTGCTGGACGATGTCCTCGGCCAACGGCCAGCGGTCGCCGTAGGCCACGGTGAACGCCTCGAAGCCGTTCGGCAGCTCCACGCCGGCGGTGGCCGGTTCTCCCCGGCGGACCAGGGCGGGGGCGCGGCCCTTGCGGATGGCCAGCAGCGCGGTCTCGGTCGGCTCGCGGGGGGCGAGCGAGCGGGCCAGCGCCCGCAGGTCCAGGTCGGCCGGCACGGCGTAGGCGCCCGCTCGGGAGACCCTCCGCGGCCGGTCGGCGATGCGGGACAGCTTGAACATCCGGGTCGCGCCCCGGTCCACGTCGTGGCCGATGACGTACCAGCGGCCCTTGGATGCGGTCAGTCCCCACGGCTCCAGCGTCCGGCGCTCCCCGTCGCGGTAGGTGAAACTGACCCGGGCGCGCTCCAGCACCGCGCTCCACAGCAGGTCGAAGCTGGGCTCGGTGGCCTGCACCGAAGGCGCCAGGGTGGACAGCTGGGCGGTGTCCGGCTCGATCCCGGCCGCCCGGAGCTTGGCCAGCGCGCTGCGGGTGGAGTCCGCCACGCTGGCGTGCTGCCACACCCGGGCCGCGACGCCGACCACCGAGGCCTCCTCGGCGTCCAGGTCGATGGCCGGCAGGGAGAACTCACTCGGCCGGATCCGGTAACCGGGCTCGTCGTCGAACAGCACGTCGAAGCTGCCGACCTCGATCGGCACCCCCAACGCCCGCAGCTCGTCCTTGTCCCGCTCGAAGGTGCGCTCGAACGCACTGTCGGACAGGTCGTGGTAGCCCTCCACCGCCTCACGGATCCGGTCCTTGGTCAGGTACCGGTCGGCGACCAGCAGGCAGATCGTGAGGTTGAGGATCCGCTCCGTCTTGCGGGTGGTCATGCTTGTGGTCTACTTCCTCACCGGATCTGTTCGCACAGCACGCTACCAGGGGCGGAGGGACGTGGCCGGTCACCGCGGAGCGGGTCGCTACGCCCCCAGCCCGACCGGTGAGCTGCACCTGGGCAACCTGCGTACGGCGGTGCTGGCCTGGCTGTTCGCACGGGCCGGCGGGCGGCGGTTCCTGCTGCGGATCGAGGATCTGGACGCCGGCCGGGTACGCCCCGGCATGGCCGAGCAGCAGACCGCGGACCTGGTCGCCCTCGGGCTCGACTTCGACCCACCGGTCCTGGTCCAGTCCGCGCGGTCGGACGCGTACGCCGCAGCCCTCGCGACCCTGGCGGGAAACACCTTCGAGTGCTTCTGCACCCGGCGGGAGATCGCCGAGGCGGCCAGCGCACCGCACGGGACCGTGCCCCGCTACCCCGGCATCTGCCGCAACCTGAC
>DASQVF010000477.1:0-2529 GCA_035640915.1 Propionibacteriaceae bacterium | reverse complement strand
TTTCGCCACGGCCGCGAGTCTATCGAGCGACCGGTGAGGGCCACCCGCACTTCACGGGCCACTTCCCGCTACCTGCTCCTTCCTCCCGGCTCCGGCATCTGGCGGGAAGAAGGAGGAAGTCGCGGGACGTGCAGGTTGTGGGGCGAGCCGACGTTGCGGAAGGAGGACGCGAGGAGAAGGGGGAAGTGAGAGGGAGCGCGGTTACGCGACGTCGCGGCGAGCGCTGGACAGCATCCCGATGATCGCCGGGAGCAGGGTCCAGGCCGCAAGCACCAGCGTGCCCCGCCACCAGGTGATCGGGTCGTCGATCGCGAACAGCACCGGGGAGGTGATGCCGAGCATCGCGTTCGTTGCTCCGGTGGGCGTCAGGTTGAGTGCGGTGTCCAAGTCCCGGAGGAAGAAGATCAGCGACAGGATCGGCTCGAGCAGGTAGGTGAGGCTGATCCCCACCAGCATCGCCACCAGCAGGTTCTTGATCAGGATGCCGATGCCCATCCCGAACATGGTCCACAGCACCAGCGACACCACCCCGAGGATCAGCGAGCGCCAGGTTTCCGGGCGGTCGAGGAAGAACGATCCGTCGCTGGTCAACAGGAAGGGTACGGCCGCTGCGACCCCGCCCAGCACGCTGACTACGCCGTACAGCAGTCCGAACAGCAGCAGGCTGGCGGCCTTGCCCAGCAGCACCCGAGATCGGCGAGGGGTGGCCAGATAGGTGGCCGCGAGTGTGTGGTGCCGGTACTCGAAGCCCATGGCCGCGATGCCCAGCACCACCGTCAGTACCCGAGCCACCGGGTTGCCGCCGTTGTAGACACTCCGCACGATCCCCGGGTCCCGGAAGGGAGCACCCGTGTCCGGCTGGAGCAGGGCCACCCCGGCCGCGTACCCACCGCTGAGGACCAGGATGCAGATCAGCACGACCCACCACAGCCGGGTTGTGGTGATCTTCCTCAGCTCGGCCCGGAGGACTCCCCTCAACGAGAGGCCTCGAGCATGGAGAAGAACTCCTGTTCCAGGTCGCGGCGCTCGGTGATCAGCTCGTGCACCACGATGCCCGCGTTGAACAGGGCCGCCCCCACTGCCGCGACCTCCTGGCTGTGCACCCGCAGATACGGGCCCTGCTCGTCCACGGCCCACTCGACCCGCACCCCCAGCGGGCCGAGCACCTGGCCGGCGGTGTCCAGGTCGGACACCCGGGCCCGGATGGTGCCCTGCCCGAGCTGCAGGTCCGACATGGGCATCTGGGCCAGCAGCCGGCCCTTGTGGATCACCACGATCTCGTCCACGGTCGCTTGCACCTCGTTGAGCAGGTGCGAGGACACCAGAACGGCCCGACCCGTCGCGGCGAAGTCGCGCAGCACCTCTCGCAGCCACCGGATGCCCTCGGGATCCAGCCCGTTGGCCGGCTCGTCCAGGATCAGATAGTCCGGGTTGCCGATCAGCGCCGCGGCGATCGCGAGCCGCTGCCGCATGCCGAGCGAGTACTGCCCGGTGGGCCGCCGCGCGTCCTCGCTCAGCCCGACCCGCTCCAGCAGCTCGTCCACCCGGCGGTCGCCGACCCCCGCGGTCGCGGCCAGCACCCGGAGGTGGTTACGCCCGGTGCGGCCGGGATGAAAGTTGGCGTCCAGCACCGCCCCGACGATCTCCTGCGGTCGGTGGAGGTCGGCGTACGCGGTGCCGCCGAACGTCGCGCTGCCGGTGGTCGGG
This sequence comes from Propionibacteriaceae bacterium, assembly GCA_035640915.1. GTDB lineage: Bacteria > Actinomycetota > Actinomycetes > Propionibacteriales > Propionibacteriaceae > Microlunatus. The sequence continues at coordinate 822 of DASQVF010000477.1, read as the reverse complement.
GTCGCCAGGCCGACCAGGATCCGCAGCGTCGTCGTCTTGCCGGCGCCGTTGGGGCCGAGAAATCCGGTGATCCGGCCCGGTTCGACGGTGAAGCTGAGGTTCCGGACGGCGACGACGCCGTTGTACGCCTTGACCAGCCGGTCGATGACGATCGGCGGCACAGGGTGCCCGACGGTCCGGACGCCGGGTTCGGGACGGCGCTGCGGGGCCGGACGGCGCTGCGGGGCCGGACGGCGCCGCTGCTGCGGACCGGGCTGCGGATCGCGGGACGGTTCGGGCCGAGCGGGAGGAAGGCTCGGGGCCCGGTCGATCGTCGGAGTCGGTCTGGTGGTCGCCGTCGATCCGGACGGCGGGCTCGGGCGGGTACGAGCAGCCGGGGTCGGCTGGCTGACCGGGACGGGCCGGCTGACCGGGACGGGCCGGCTGACCGGGACCGGCTGGCTTACCGGGTCGCGGGTGGGCAAGACCGATCGCGGCGGGCTGGTGGGGTGCGGTGTCGTGGTCGGGCGCGGAGCAGTGCTCGGAGCCGAGGCAACCGTCGGCGGGGCGGGCGCCGGCGTCGTCCCCGCCCTCGCCGCAGGCGGCGATGCCTCCGACGGCGTCGACGATTCGGACCGGATCGACCGCCCTGCCGCGACCACCGGCTCCGGTGCGGCCGTACTCACCGATTCCCGTCACTCCGCCGCCGCGCGTGCCCCGTTCGCCCGCCGCTCCACCGCCGGGCTCCGTCAGCCTTCCGACGCGACCGGCGACCGCCGCCCCGCCTCGGCCGGCTTCCGGCGCGGCGCCGCAACCGGCGTCCGGCGGGACTCAGCCGATGGG
>DASQVF010000476.1:0-4176 GCA_035640915.1 Propionibacteriaceae bacterium | reverse complement strand
GTCGGAGATGTCCATGCCCGGCCCGCATAGCCAGCCGACGATCATGGCCACGGTCTCGGGGTCCCCGCCGCCGTTGTGCCGCAGGTCGAGGGCGACACCGGTGGCCCCCTGAGCCAGTGTGATGGCGGCCTCGATGAACGGCCGGCTCGGCGCGAAGGCCGGCATGCTGTCCACCCCGACGATCGCCAGCCCGTCATCGGTCCGCCGCACCGACGAGATCGGCCACCCGTGACGGCGGATCTCGCTGGCGTCCTCCGGCGGCCAGCCGGGCGGGGTGCGGTCGACCACGAGTTCGCCGTCGGGATGGAAGTGCAGCATCAGGTGCCGGCAGTGCCGCTGAGCGGCCGCCTCGATCGCGGTCACGGACTCAACCGTCACCGGCTCGTCCCGGTCGCCGAACTCTGCCCGCAGGGCAGCGGCCAGGGCCTCCATCCGCGGCTGCCGCGGCGGCAGCCGCTCGACCCAGCTCGCCAGCTCCTGCGCCAAGGTACTGATCATGGTGGAAGCATGTCCGCTCCCAGCACCGGCGAGCGGGTCGGTTCGCGCCCGGCGAACCTGTCAACGTGACGCAATCTGGTTGACCGCGGGGGCGCCGCTGACCAGGGTGGGGTCTCGTGACGCTGCCGCCACCGCTGTACCCGTCGAAGCTGCGGCCCGGCGACCACGTCCGGGTCATCGCGCCGTCCCGAAGCCGGGCTCTGGTCCTGGAGCACGACCACACCTCGCTGATCGAGGACCGCTTCGCGAAGATGGGGCTGTCCCTCAGCTACGGCGACCACGTCGACGAGCGGGATTCCTTCGACTCCTCCTCTATCCCGGCGCGGGTCGCGGACCTGCACGCCGCATTCGCCGACCCCGCCGTGCAGGGAGTCCTGACCGTGATCGGCGGCTTCAACAGCAACGAGCTGCTGCCGTACCTCGACTGGGACCTGATCGCGGCCAACCCCAAGATCTTCTGCGGCTACTCCGACATCACCGTGCTGCAGAACGCGATGCTGGCGCGTACCGGCCTGGTGACCTACTCCGGTCCGCACTGGTCGACCTTTGGGATGCGGGACCACTTCGACGACACCTGGCGGTGGTTCCGACAGGCCTGCCTCAGTGACGAGCCGTTCGAGATCACACCGGCGGCCGGCTGGACCGACGACCTGTGGTTCGCCGACCAGGACGGTCGGACGGTTACGCCGACCGACGGCTGGTGGACGCTGACGCCGGGGCAGGCGACCGGCCGGCTGGTCGGCGGCAACCTCGCCACGCTGAACCTGCTCCAGGGCACCGCCTACTGGCCGACCCTGGACGGCGCGATCGTCGCGGTCGAGGACGACGAGCTCTCCGACCCGGCGACGTTCGCCCGCGACCTGACCTCGCTCCTGCAGCAGCCGGATGCGGCCGCGATCCGCGGACTGCTGATCGGTCGCTTCCAGCGGGTCAGTGAGGTGACGCGGTCCCTGCTCGAGCAGATCGCGGCGCGCCAGCCGGTGCTTGCCGGACTGCCGGTGCTCGGGAACGTCGACTTCGGCCACACCAACCCGTTGGCCACGCTGCCCATCGGCGGCCGCGTCGAGCTGATCGCCTCCGACACGCCCCGGCTCCGCATCCTCGACCACTGACCGGCCGAGGCGACGGTGGGCAACGATGAGTTCGGCGGCGGTTCTCGGTCAGTACCGGCAGTGATCCAGAGAGGACCAAGATGACTGAGTCGATCACCAGCGAGATCCTCCGGCCGGGCGAGGTCGGGTACGACCAGGCCCGCACGGTCTGGAATGCGATGGTTGACCGCCGTCCGTCGCTGATCGTGCGCTGCCGGGAGGTCAATGACGTCGTCGGCGCGATTGCGTTGGCCCGACGCGAGGGCCTGGAGATCGGCATCCGGTGCGGCGGGCACAGCGTGGTGGGGCACGCGGTGCCCGAGGGCGGGCTGATGATCGACCTGACGCCGATGGGCGGCGTACGCGTCGACCCGGAGCGGCGGCGGGCCTGGGTGCAGGGCGGTGCCCTGCTGGGCGCGCTGGACGCGGCCAGCCAGTCACACGGAGTGGCGACAACCGCCGGCAACGTCTCCCACACCGGTGTCGGAGGACTGACCCTGGGCGGCGGGATGGGCTGGCTGGCCCGCCAGCACGGTCTGTCCTGCGACAACGTGGAGTCCTTCGAGGTGGTCACGGCGGCCGGGGACGTCGTCCGCGCCTCGGCCAGCGAGAACGCCGAGCTGTTCTGGGGACTCCGCGGTGGCGGCGGGAACTTCGGGGTGGTCACCGAGTTCGAGTTCCGGCTCCCGCACACCGGCACCTCGGCGTTGACCGTCGAGCTGGAGTTCCCGGCCGTGGAGGCCGCACCGGCGTTCGTCCGTTGGCGGGACCTGAGCGCGACCGCGCCGCGGGCCGCGACGTACGCGGCGACGGTGCTCGGCGGCGTGGTGACCCTCGGCTTCGTCTGGGTCGGTGACCCGGACGAAGGCCGGAAGCACGCCCGGGCGCTGGACTCGCTCGGCCGGCCGCTCGGCGAACGCGTCGTAGAGCACTCCTACGTCGACCTCCAGCGCCGCGAGGACAGCATCAAGGGCCACGCCCTGCGGCGGTACTGGAAGGGCCACTACCTGCGCGAGCTGCCCGACGGCGCGATCGAGGCCTTTCTGGCCCACGACCCGGAGGTGGGCGGCAGCCTGCAGGCCTACGGCGGGGCGATCGCCGAGGTGCCCGACGACGCGACCGCGTTCAGCCACCGGGGCACGGCCTTCGAGTACGTCTGCGCCGCCCGCTGGACCGAACCAGCCGGGGACGAGGCGGCGATGGCGGCCGCGCGGGACTGCGCGCGACGGCTGGAACCGTTCTCCAGCGGCGTCTACGTCAACGTGCTCGGCGACGAGGGGGCGGACGGGGTACGGCGGGCCTACCCACCTGCGAAACTGGCCCGTCTCACCGCGCTCAAGGATGCCGTCGACCCGGACAACGTCTTCCACCTCAACCAGAACATCCGACCGAGCGCTCGCTAGGCGGCTATCCGTCGAGTGACCCCACCCAGACCGACCTGGTGTCGACCAGCGGCCGCAGCCGGTCCCCGGTCGGGTCGGTTCGGCCTGTCAACGTAGCGATGGCCCAGTGGCGAGCCAGCCCCGCCAGCAGGTCCGCCACCTGGACCCGGGGGTCCTCGCGCGAGTCGACCCGCAGCAGGGACACCAGACGACCGCCGGAGGGCGAGGCGGCCAGCCGGGCCGCCATCTCGGCGACCCGCCAGGAAGTAAGTGCGGACTGCTCGTCGTGCACGACGGTGAGCGACTCGGTACGCGCACCCCAGCTCTGGATCGCACACATCAGGGCGGGCAGCAGCGGCTCCATCAGCGGCGCGGCGCGACGGTCATCGGTGAGCGCCGCTCTGGCATCGGCCGCTCGGGCCTCGGCGGCGCGCAACCGGCCCAGTGTGGTGGCGGCCTCGGGGTGTGTCTCGATGACCAGCAGATCCTCCACCGACTCGCGGAAGCGCGGCAACGGATCGGGCGGCAGCCAGCGGTTGTTCGTCCGAAGCAGGTTGGCGGCCGCCACCAGGAAGCGGTTCCAGCGCCGCTCCTCAGGAGACCTTCGGGACGCGCGGTAGAGCGCCACGGCAGCGGGCCGGAGCTCGGGATTCTCGCCGGGTGAATCGATCCCGACGACGCGCTGGTCGCCGAGCAGGACGTCGACCGTGCGGGCCAGGACGAAGAAGCGGGTGTCGGTGAGATGGACCAGTGCGCGATCGGCTGTCATCTCCGGCTGGTCGAGCAGCCAAGTCGCGGCTTCCGCGCCCCGTAGCGGCGTCAGCCGGGCGGCCTTCAGCTCGCCCGGCCCGCGGCGAGCTCGGACCCGTAGCTCGCTGACCAGGTCGGCAGCGCGGTCCGGCTCGATCGCGATGCTGGCGTGGGTGAAGACGGGACTGTGCCCCGGACCCACCAGGTTGCCGCCCGCGAAGCCGGACTCGTCACAGACGATCTCCAAGGTCGCGAGCGGTCGGATCGAGTCCGTGTCCGGCGACCCGCCTGGCCCTCCCCTCACTCCGCCAGCGTGCCGTCGGCCGCTCGCGCTCGTCCAGCCGTTTGTCACCCTTCGGCGAACAGTGACGGGTCACCGGGTCGGAACGGCGCTAGGGTCGGGCCATGGACAACGTGGTGCCGCTGCGCCGAACCTCGAAGCGGACCATCCCCGC
>DASQVF010000475.1:0-4557 GCA_035640915.1 Propionibacteriaceae bacterium | reverse complement strand
GTGCGGGCGGGCGGCCTCGGCCCCCAGCCGGGCGATCTTGTTGGCCTCGTAGTCGGCGAAGTTGCCCTCGTACCAGAACCACTTGGCCTGCTCCTCGTCGTCACCCTCCCAGGCCAGGATGTGGGTGACCACCCGGTCCAGGAACCACCGGTCGTGGGAGATCACCACGGCACAGCCCGGGAACTCCAGCAGCGCATCCTCCAGGGACTGCAGCGTCTCCACGTCGAGGTCGTTGGTCGGCTCGTCGAGCAGCAGCAGGTTGCCGCCCATCTTCAGGGTCAGGGCGAGGTTGAGCCGGTTCCGCTCGCCGCCGGACAGCACTCCGGCCGGCTTCTGCTGGTCCGGCCCCTTGAAGCCGAACGACGCGACGTAGGCCCGCGAGGGCATCTCGAAGCTGCCGACCTTGATGAAGTCGAGCCCGTCCGACACCAGCTCCCACACGTTCTTGGTCGGGTCCAGGCCGCTGCGGCCCTGGTCGACGTAGGAGATCCGCACCGTGTCGCCGAGCCGCAGCTCACCGGCGTCCGGGGTCTCCTCGCCCACGATCATGCGGAACAAGGTGGACTTGCCGACGCCGTTGGGACCGACGACGCCGACGATTCCCGCCCGCGGCAGGGAGAAGCTCAGCCCGTCGAACAGCAGCCGGTCGCCGAAGCCCTTGACCAGCTTGGAGGCCTCCAGCACCGTGCTGCCCAGCCGAGGCCCGGCCGGGATGTTGATCTCCTCGAAGTCGAGCTTGCGGTTGCGCTCGGCCTCCGCCGCCATCTCCTCGTAGCGGGCCAGCCGCGCCTTGTTCTTGGCCTGCCGGGCCTTGGGGTTGGACCGGGCCCACTCCAGCTCGCGCTCCAAGATCTTGGCCCGCTTGGCGTCCCGCCTGCCCTCGACCTGCAGCCGAGACCGCTTGGTCTCCAGGTAGGTGGAGTAGTTGCCCTCGTACGGGTGGGTGCGGCCGCGGTCCAGCTCGAGGATCCACTCGGCCACGTTGTCCAGGAAGTACCGGTCGTGGGTGACGGCCAGCACGGCACCTGGGTAGGCCTTGAGATGGCCCTCCAGCCAGTGCACCGACTCGGCGTCGAGGTGGTTGGTCGGCTCGTCCAGCAGCAGCAGGTCGGGCTGCTGCAGCAGCAGCTTGCAGAGCGCCACCCGGCGCCGCTCGCCACCGGAGAGCACGTCCACCATGGCGTCCGGCGGGGGGCAGCGCAGCGCGTCCATCGCCTGCTCCAGCTGGGAGTCGATGTCCCAGGCGTTGCGGTTGTCCAGCTCGGTCTGCACCTCCCCCATCTCCGCCATCAGGGCGTCGAAGTCGGCGTCCGGCTCGGCCATGGCCATGCCGAGCTCGTCCATCCGGGCCTGCAGACGCTTGATGTCGGCGACCGCCTCCTCCACGTTCTCCAGCACCGTCTTGCCCTCGGTGAGCGGCGGCTCCTGCAGCAGGATGCCCACGGTCGCGTCCTTGGCCAGGTTTGCGTCGCCGTTGTTGGGAATCTCCAGACCGGCCATCACCTTGAGCAGCGTGGACTTGCCGGTGCCGTTGGGCCCGACCACACCGATCTTCGCGCCGGGGTAGAACGACAAGGTGACGTTGTCCAGCACGACCTTGTCGCCCAGCGCCTTGCGGACATTGTGCATGGAGTAGATGAACTCGGGCATCGAACGGACGCGACCTCTTGCTCGGAGTTGGTGGGAGTGATCGCCGGGCCTGACCTCGGCACCAGCGCCGGTCAAGTATGCCAGCCCGCGGGAGACGACGATCGCATCCGACCACCAGCCGCCCGGCCACGGTGGTGCGCACCGCCCGGCCACGGTCCCGATCGCGGTTCGGGACCGGGCCGCACCCGAGGCGTCCCTCGACCGCTTCCCCACGCATCCGCGTGGACGGCTGGATCGTCCTCGGGCGGTTCTGGCCGCCACCGTCCGATCCGGTGGACGGCCGCGGAGGTCAGGCGGCGCGCACGGACCGGTCGGCCTCCTCCGCCTGCGCCCGCCGCTCCTCCGCGGTCAGTCCGGCCTGGTCGATCTCGTCCGAAGGCTCGTCGCCGTCGGCGGGTTCGGCGCTCGGCCGCGCGGACTTCCGGAAGATCGCCGTGCCCCGGGACAGATCGTGGCCCACGGTCTCGGCCTCCAGTCCCAGCCGCTCGCGGGTCTGACCGTCCTTGGTCCAGACACTTGTCCGCAGCTTGCCGATCACGATCACCGGGTCACCCTTGCGGACGCTCGTTGCCACGTGCGCGGCCAACGACCGGAAGCACGTCACGTCGATCCAGGTGGTGTTGCCGTCGCTGTACTCACCGTCCTTGCCCCGGACCCGCGGGGTGCAGGCCAGCCGAAAGGCGGTCACGCTCCCGTTGCCGCGGATGTCGACCTCCGTGCCGACGTGCCCCGTCATCTGGACGAGTGCTTCCATCGCTCCTCCTCAGCCAATGTGGATGTTCTCCAGGAAGGATGCGGACGACGGACCCGATCGACCGGGCTCGGCGAAATCTGTGGACAGCGGGAAGCGGCGGCGGCGAGCTGTGGAAAACCGCCTCGACCTCCCGCTACCTGCTCCTTCTTCGCGGCCTCTGCAGCCAGCGGGATGAAGGAGTGAGTAGCGGCAAGTGGTGATGACCGCGGAGCTCAGCCCTTCCACAAGGTTCGGGCGGGTCAGCCGGCGGTGCGCTCCAGCGCCTTCCGAGCCTGCTCGTAGCGTTCCTGCTCGGCCCGCACCGGGGCGATCACCAGCTCGCCGGTCACCGTGGCGATGGCACCGCGCAGCGCCTGGCGTGCCCGGGCCGTACGCCGCCGGGCGCCGACCTCGACGCCGATCCGGGCCAGGCCGGCCACCAGCAGGCCGGCCAGCACCCCACCGATCACCAGCACCGTCGGCGCCGGGAATCCCCACCAGCGCACCTCGGGCAGCGGCGGGAGCTGGAGGTAGGCCAGCACGAAAGCCGCGGCCAGCCAGGCGAGCCCGGCCAGCACGGCGGCGACCAGCAGCCACTGCAGCACCCGAACCGCCTGCCACCAGCGGCGGTGCCCGGCCAGGTCCAGGTCGGTCGTCGCGATGGCCCGGTCCACCCGGTCGGGCAGCGTGTCCTGTCCGGACCGGGTCGCCCGGCGAATGGCGTCGGCCCAGCCGCGGGTGAGACCCGCAGCCGCCTGGTCGGCCAGCGTCCGCAGCGCGGTGTCCACCCGCGCCTTCTGGACCCCGGACCCGGCCGGTAGCGACGTACGCCCCACCGAGGCCGGGTCGATCTCCGGCCGCTTCCTCCCGGCGCCCAGCCGGTCCAGATGCAGCCGCCGCAGCGGGTCCGGCTTGAACTTCCCGATCCAGGCCAGCACCGGCCAGCCGGTCGCCAGCCCGCCGCGCAGCCGCCAGGCCTGGCCCACCGCCTGGGTGACCACCGGCACCCCGGCGGCCTCCGCGATCTGGCTGGTCAGCGTGCTGACCGTGGCCCGGCTCAGCGGGGTGACCTCGGCCGTGCCACTGGCCGCGCGCAGCCGCTGCGCCGCCACTGCGACGTCGGCCGCCAGCCGGCGTGCGGCGGTCTGCTTGTCGGCGATCCGCCGGGCCAGTCGATCCCTGAGCACGTCCATCCCCTCGCCGGTCACCGCCGAGACCGCCAGCACGTCGACGCCGCGGAGGCCCTCGCGGTCCAGCAGCTGGCGCAGATCCTTCAGTGCCAGCTCGCGCTCGCCCGGGGCCAGCCGGTCCGCCTGGTTCAGCGCGACCATCATCACGCCGGCGTGCGAGGCCAGCGGGATCAGGTAGCGGTCGTGCAGCGCTGCGTCGGCGTACTTCTGCGGATCGACGACCCAGATCAGCATGTCCACCAGCTGCACCAGCCGGTCGACCTCCATCCGGTGCTGCCGCTCGGTGGAGTCGTGGTCCGGCAGGTCCAGCAGCACCAGACCGTCCAGCGCCTCGGCCGTCTCGGGGTCCCGCTCGAGCGCGTGCCGCCGGGGGATCTTCAGCCAGTCCAGCAGGTCGGCGGCGGCGTCCTCGCCCCAGGTGGCGGCCATGGCGTGCGCCGTGGTCGGCCGGCGTACGCCGACCGTGGCCAGGTCGGTTCCGGACAGGACGTTGAACATGCTCGACTTGCCCGAACCGGTGGCGCCGGCCAACGCCACCACGGTGGCGCTGCCGGACAGCGCGAGCCGCCGGTCGGCCTGCTCGACCACCCGGCGCGCCTCGGCCAGCACCTCGTCGGGCACCCGACCCTCGCAGAGCTCCACGGCCTCGGTCAGCGCCTTCAGCTGGCCGACCAGGTCCGCCGCGGGGTCGCTGCGCCGAAGCACGGCCAGGCCGCGACCCGCCATCAGCGGTACTCCTCGCGCGGCGACTCCACCAGCTCCGCATCGACGATGTCGTTCGCCTCGCCGGTCCCCAGCGCGGGCACCTGGGTCACCCGCGGCGGTTCCAGCGACCGCCGCTCGTCGGCGGCCGGCAGCGCCGCCTCCTCCCGGCCGCGCTCCAGCGCTCCGGCCGACGTCTCGGGCAGGCCCTCGGCCCGTGCTGGCTGCACCGCCGCGGCCGCCTGTCGCAGCCGTTCGGCCTGCCCCGGCTGCACGGCCAGC
>DASQVF010000474.1:0-6578 GCA_035640915.1 Propionibacteriaceae bacterium | reverse complement strand
TGGAGATGGTCGTCCACGGTCAGCGCGGGGGAGTTGCGGGTGTCGTCGGTGCCGGGCTTGAAGGCGGCGCCGAGCACGGCGATCCGCTTGCCGCCCACGTCGCCGCCGGCCTGCTCGATGGCCAGCTCGGCGATCTCGGTGCGCTGGCCGGCGTTGATGGCCTCGACCGCTCGGATCAGATCACTGAGCACGCCGACCCCCAGCTCGTCGGCGGTCACCGCCAGAGCTGAGATGTCCTTGGGCAGGCAGCCGCCGCCGAAGCCGAGCCCGGCATTGAGAAACTCCCGACCGATCCGCCGGTCGTAGCCGATGGCGTCGGCCAGCAGGGTGACGTCACCGCCGGCCGCCTGGCACATCTGGGCCATGGCGTTGATGAAGCTGATCTTGGTGGCCAGGAACGTGTTGGCCGCCACCTTGATCAGCTCGGCGGTGGCCATGTCGCAGCGCACCACCGGCACGCGGTCGGTGATCGGGATGGAGTAGATCTCCTCGAGCACGCTCAGGGCGTGGGCGGAGTGGGTGCCGAAGACCAGCCGGTCGGGCCGCAGCGTGTCCTCCACCGCGTACGCCTCCCGCAGGAACTCCGGGTTCCAGGCGATCTCGATGGCGTCGCCGGCCGGCGCCTTCGCGCGCAGCCGCTCCTCCAGGGCCATCGCGGTGCCGACCGGGACGGTGGACTTGCCGACCACCAGGGCGGGCTCGGTCAGCAGCGGGGCCAACGTGTCCACGGCCGCGTGCAGCTGGGACAGGTCGGCCGCCCCGCCCGGTCCGGACGGGGTGCCCAGAGCCAGGAAATGTACGTCGGCCCAGTCCGCGATCTCGGTGTAGTCGGTGGTGAACCGCAGCCGACCGGAGGCGGTGTGCTTCTCCAGCAACGGCTCGAGCCCGACCTCGAAGATGTGCGACTGTCCGGCGTTGAGCGTCTTGACCCGGTCAGGGTCGATGTCCACGCCGACCACCTGGTGCCCGAACTCGGCCATCCCGGCGGCGTGGGTCGCCCCCAGATAGTTGGTGCCGATCACACTGACGCGCAAAGTCACGCAGGGCATCTTCCCACAGCGCCGGCTGTGGACGTGAAATTTCGCGCCTAGGGCAGTGCGTAGAGGACCAGCTCGGTCAGTTCGCCGCTGCCGACCGGCTCCGCCTGCGGCAGCCGGCCGACCTCCCGGTACCCCGCCGCCTCGGCGACGTGACGCGACGCGGTGTTGCCCTCCGAACACCGGATCACGATCGAGGCCGCCAGCCGGGCCGATCGGGCGTACCCGGTCACCAGCCGCACCGCCTCGGTGGCTACCCCGCGCCCCCGCGCCTGCGGGTGGGCCCAGTAGCCGATCTCGGCGCGCGGGGCGTAGCTGCTCAGGCCCTCCAGCCCGATCGAGCCGAGGCAGCGGTCGTCCGTCGCGTCCGCGATGCACCAGACGTGGCCGGTTCCCCGGGCCGCCAGCTCCCGGGTGTGCTCGAGGTAGCTCAGGGCATCGGAGCGGGCGTAGGGGCGGGGCAGGCTGATCAGCCAGTGCCGCGTCCGGGGGTCCGAGCAGGCCTCGACGACCCGATCGACGTCGGTCTCGGTGAACGGCCGCAGCACCAGCCCGCGGCCGAGCAGCTCGACCGGCAGCAGTCCGCGGCGCGGCGTACGCGGGTCCTCCCGGGTCAGCGTGGCGATCCAGCCGTCGCGGAGGGTGCCGCGCTGGTCGAGCAGCCGCCGTACCGTGCCGTCGAGCACGAAACCGGCCGCGGCGGCGACGTACCGGGACCCCCAGTTGCCCGCGATCGCCCGCCACCGCAGTGTGGTCAGCCCGACCACGTCGAAGGCGTAGTCACGGACCAGCCGGACCGCGGTGCTCATCAGCGACCGCCCGCGGGCCCCGGGATGCAGCCCGAACCCGATCTCGGCCCAGCCGTGGTCCTCCAGCCGCAGGTTCACCAGGCCGCAGTGCTGCCGTACCCGGTCCCGCTCGGCCTCCACGGTCCAGGCCAGCCCCCGGCCTTCAGTCCATCCGGCCCGGATCCGGGCGAAGAACTCCTCGGCGTCGCGGAGGGCGTAGCCACCGGGCGGCGTCGGCACACTGGCCGTCCAGCGGATCGTCTCCGGATCCCGGCTCTGCTCGACGATGGCCGGCAGGTCGGCAGCACTGGTCGCCCGCAGCGTGACTCCGGTGGCCGGCTCGACCAGGGTCGGCACGCCGTCCGGAAACGCCCGGCCGGTCGCCGAGGGATGCGTGGCCGGCTCCACCATGCGTCCATCCAACCCGGCTCGTCGCCGGGACGGCAACGTGTTTGGTCGCTGGGCAGCGACCCGCGGACCGGCTGGGATTCACTACGCTGCACGCGTGAGCGGCACGGCCGACCCGACGAGACCAGGAATGTTCTGACCCTATGAGCACGGTGCTGCTCAACATCGCGTTGATCCTGGTCTTCATCCTGATCGGCGGCGTCTTCGCCGCCGCCGAGATGGCCCTGGTGTCGCTGCGGGACAGCCAGATCCGCCAGCTGGCCAACCGGGGCAAGCGGGGCCGGACCATCGCCCGGCTGACCGAGAACCCCAACCTCTTCCTGTCCGCGGTGCAGATCGGAGTGACCCTGGCGGGGTTCCTGTCGGCCGCGTTCGGCGGCGCGACCCTGGCCGACGATCTCGCGCCTCTGCTGCAGCGGCTGGGCCTGTCGGCCAGGGTCGCGTCCACCGTCGCGCTGGTGCTGATCACCATCGTGATCTCCTACCTGTCGATCGTGCTCGGCGAGCTCACCGCGAAGCGGCTGGCGCTGCAGCGGACCGAGGGCGTCGCACTGATGCTCGGGCCGTTCATCGGCTTCATCGTCCGGATCGCCCGGCCGGTGATCTGGTTGCTGGACGTGTCGACCAACGTCGCCGTCCGGGTGCTCGGCGGAGATCCCGCGGCCGGCCGTGAGGAGGTCACCGACGAGGAGATCCGGGCGCTGGTCAGCGGCTCGACCACGCTGTCCGACGAGGAGCGGCAGATCGTCGACGACGTCTTCGACGCCGGCCAGCGCAGCCTCCGCGAGGTGATGCTGCCGCGCACCGAGGTCGACTTCCTGCCCGGCGACATGCCGGCGCACAAGGCCGTCCGCGAGCTCAGCAAGGCGCCGCACTCCCGGTACCCGGTGACGGGGGAGTCCGCCGACGACATCATCGGCTTCGTGCACGTCCGCGACCTGCTGGACCCGGAGGTCAGCAGCCGGACGCTGCCGGTGCGGGAGGTCGCGCGCCCGGTCCTGTCGATGCCGGACACGGTGCCGGTGCTGCGGGCGTTGACCGACATGCGGCGCGGCTCCTCGCACCTGGCGATCGTGCTGGACGAGTACGGCGGCACCGCGGGAATCGTGACCATGGAGGACCTCGTCGAGGAGTTGGTCGGCGACATCACCGACGAGTACGACGTGGTCGCCGAGCAGCCGGTCGCCGCCCTCGGCGAGGAGGTGGTGGACGGCCTGTCCACGCTGGACGAGTTCACCGAGCAGACGGGCCTGGTGCTGCCGGAGGGCCCCTACGACACGGTGGCGGGCTACTTCATGGCCCAGCTGGGCCGCCTGCCCAGCGTGGGCGACGTGGTCCAGGTCGAGGTCGGCGCGGGCGAGAACCCGTCGGAGGGCACGACCCGGGTGGAGCTGCGGGTGAGCGAGCTGGACGGCCGTCGGGCGTCGGCGTTCGTGGTGCGCCGGCTGGACGGTGAGGAGCCGGTCGTCGAGGGGCCGTAGCGGAGGAAATCCCGGAAGGCCCGGCGGGCCCGCGTGCCAGAATGTGCGGCGTGTCGTCCCCTGCCGACCCGCGTCGACCTCGGGTCCCTTCCGATTCCCGGGGGGACACCCCCCGAGTCCCCCGGGTCTTCTCCCTCGCCCAGCCCACCGCCGACTCGCTGCACCTGGGCAACTACCTGGGTGCGCTGCGGCAGTGGGTGCCGCTGCAGGCCGACCACGAGGCGTTCTACGGGGTCGCGGACCTGCACGCGCTGACGGTCGAGACCGACCCGAAGACCCTGGCCGAGCGCTCCCTGCGCAGCGCCGCACAGCTGATCGCTGCGGGCATCGATCCGGATCGCGCCACCGTCTTCCTGCAGTCCCACGTCCCCGAGCACACCCAGCTGGCCTGGATCCTCGGCTGCCTGACCGGCTTCGGCCAAGCCCAGCGGATGACCCAGTTCAAGGACAAGGCCGCCAGGATGGGTGCGGAGAGCACCAACGTGGGGCTGTTCACCTACCCGGTGCTGATGGCCGCGGACATCCTGCTCTACCAGGCCGACCGGGTCCCGGTGGGCGAGGACCAGCGCCAGCACCTGGAGCTCAGCCGTGACCTGGCCACCCGGTTCAACGCCCGCTACGGCCCGACGTTCGTCGTGCCCGAGCCCTACATCGTGCCGTCGGTCGGCAAGATCCGGGACCTCGCCGACCCCACGGCCAAGATGAGCAAGTCGCTGTCGGCGCCGACCGGCCTCATCGAGCTGCTCGACGAGCCCAGGGTCAACGTCCGCAAGATCAAGTCGGCGGTGACCGACTCCGGCCGGGACATCGTCTTCGACGAGGTGAACAAGCCGGGGGTGGCCAACCTGCTGACCATCCTGGCCGCGCTGACCGAGACCGACATCGACGTACTGGTCGAGAAGTTCGCCGGCCGGGGCTACGGCGATCTCAAGTCGGCGGTGGCCGAAGCGGTGACCGAGCTGGCCGCGCCCTTCCGGGAGCGCACCCTGGAGCTGATGGGGGAGCGCAACGAGCTGGAGGCGATCCTGGCCCGCGGCGCCGAGAAGGCCCGGGCGGTGGCCGGTCCCACCCTGGCCGACGTCTACGCGAAGGTCGGCCTGGTCCGCGGCTCCTGACTCCCGGTGACCGAAACCTACGTTTACGTAGGATCGGGCCGCCTTACGTGGGTTGCAACCTGAGTAGAGGGGCCGCAACCTATGTAAACGTAGGTTGCAGCCTGGCGATGCTCGGCCTGCAGCGGGGCCCGCCAGCCAGTGGAGTCGGGCGCGCCAACGGGGGACCAGTAGCGGACGGGAGGCCCTACAGCTCCATCGTCGGGCTGACCACCGTGGTCGACTCGCCGTCGATCGGATGCAGAGCGAACTTGGCCAGGCCGGTCGGCACCTGCTCGAACACGAACCGGCCGTCGTCGTCGGCGTACGTCTCGCGGGTCTCGCCGGTCAGCAGGATCTGCACCCGGATGCCGGCGCCGGGCGCCGCCCAGCCGTCCACCCGGACCGAGCCCTCGCCGTCAGGGGTGATGGTGACCATCGTGGTCATCGACTCGCTGGTGAAGGTGATGGTCCGCACCGACTCCGTCGCCGCACCGCGGGCTCCGGCGCCGGCCAGGTCGAGCTGGGTCAGCGTGGCCACCTCCGCCTGCAGTGCGTCCAGGGTCAGCTCGAACTGGATCCGCTCCACCAGCCCGTCCGGGACCGGGTCGTGCTCCTCGTAGTACGCGCGCAGGGAGCTGAGCAACGCGAGGTCCTCGCTGTCCAGCGGCTCGGCGGCGAGCCGCTCCTCGATGGACAGCCGGTCATCGTCGGCGGTGGTCATCTCATCTCCCAACTTGGGTCGGCGGCGAGAGCTTGCCGCAGCTTGGCCAGGCACCGGCCCCGGGTGGGACCGATGCTCCCCTGTGGCATACCCAATGCCTTGGCCAGCTCTGCATAGTCCGGGCGATCGGCGAACGCGATCACCCGCAGCAGGGCCCGGCACCGCTCCGGCAGACCCTCGACGTGCTGCCACAGCTGGTCGTCCCGGGCAGAACGCAGCACGGCGTCCTCGACCGACTCGCCGCTGTCGCTGGTCAGCGTGCTGGTGGCCTCCAGATCCTCAGGGCGGACGCGGGTCTGCGTCCGGGACACCCGCCACGCCTCCCGCTTGGTGGTGACCACCATCCACTGCAGGACGGCCAGCGGCTCGGTGATCGTGTCGGCCTTGCGGATGAGCGTCAGCCACGCGGTCTGCAGCACGTCCTCGGCGGCCGCTGTGTCCAGCCGGGCCGCCCGGGCCGTGTGCCACAGGATCGGGCTGAGGATCTTCACCAGCTCCCCCATCCGTGTCTCCTCGCCGGCCCGATAGAGCGCGAACAGCCGACCGGCCCGGGTCGCCAGGCTGTCCTCGACCGTGCCTCCGCTCACGTGGCACCTCCCACATTGCTAGCCGTCAAGAGACAGCGGTATAGATTTCTGATACGAGCCTGTGACCGAGGTCACCCGATGCGCTCGTCCACGTAGCACCAGCGCCACGACTCGCCCGGCTCCATGCTGCGCATCACGGCGTGGTTGTCCAGGTGGGCGTGCCGCTCCGCGTGACGGCCCGGCGAGGAGTCGCAGCAGCCGACCTTTCCGCACACGAGGCAGATCCGTAGGTGCACCGTACGCGTCCCCTCCCGGATGCAATCCTCGCAGACGACCGAGCCCAGCGGATCGATCTCGTGCGGTGCGCGATCCAGGTGATCGCAGCTGCCGGTCGGGGCCTCGGGGGTGGTGACCTCCTCCTCCTCCTCGATCAGCTGGTCGGTCCGGCGGGTGGCGATCGTCAGCGTGGACTCCTCGATGTCCAGCGCGGCCAGGACCTGCTCGACCACGTCGTGGTCGATG
>DASQVF010000473.1:0-7141 GCA_035640915.1 Propionibacteriaceae bacterium | reverse complement strand
AACCATGGCCATCACCGCCGCGCCGGCCAGGAACCCGGCGCCTAGCAAGGACCCCGATCGCCCCGGTTGGGCGCGGGACGCCCGCGGAGCGGGAGCAGGTCGGGCGGCGGGCCGGGTATCGACAACGGTGGCCGCCGGTGCGACCGGTTGCGATGCCGGTAAGGCCGACCCGGTGAGCCGGTCGTGCACCTCCCGCGCGGACTGGGGCCGGTCCTGGGGCGATTTGCTGAGCATCTGCGCCACCAGTGCGTTGAGAGCCGGGTCGATGTCCGGACGACGGTCGCGGACCTGGGGCGGTGGCGCGTACAGGTGCTGCTGCAGGAGGGCCAGCGGATGGGTGCCCTCGAACGGTCCTCGGCCGGTCAGCATCACCATCACGACGACGCCCAGGGAGTAGATGTCACTGCGCTCGTCGACCGGTCGCCCGTCAACCCCCTCGGGCGAGAGGTAGGGAGGGCTGCCGATGATCCCGTTCATCTCGGTCAGCTGCGTCGTCACGGCCTGGGTGAGCCGCGCAATCCCGAAGTCGAGGATCTTAAGCGTGCCCCGGGCGTCGAACATCAGGTTCGCGGGCTTGATATCGCGATGGACCACCCCGGCGCCGTGGGCGGCCGCCAGTCCCGACGCGACCTGCGCGGCCAGAGCGACGGCCTCCGGCTCGGCCAGCAGGCCGTGCTGAGCCAGGTAGCCGGTCAGGGTAGGCCCGGGCAGCAGCTCCATGACCAGGAAGGCAATGTCCCCGTCGGTGCCGCTGTCGAAGATCGTCACCACATTCGGGTGCTGGAGCCCGGCGGCACTCCGAGCCTCCCGCACGAAGCGTTCGTACGCGGCGCGGTCGAGGTCGGGATCGATCTCCTGCACCTTGATCGCCACGTCCCGGCCGAGCACCGTGTCGTGCGCCATCCAGACCTGACCGATCCCGCCCGCGCCGATTCGGCGGCCCATCTGGTAGCGGCCGACCAGCAAGCTGTCCGCATCCACGACCCACATACTGCTGGATCGACCTGCCCTCCGTTGCCATCGGACCCCTCTGGGAGCGGATTTTCCGCCACCGCCCGCGGCGGACCGCCTCGATCGCGGTCGGAAGCTCTGCAGCGGACGGCACCAGTCCTCCCTCTGGCGATCGTTCCTGCTCAGCGCGCCCAGAGGTGGTAGGTGGTCCGAGCGGTGGTCTCCGTCGCGGCCACCTGCTCCTGCGCTGACCAGGACCTGAGCAGCCGACGGAGCCCAGCAACCGTCTCACCGTAGTCGAGGGTGCCGCGGATCATCGGCCAGTCGCTGCCGACCATGACCCGGTCGGCGCCGGCGAGAGCCCGGGCCAGCTCGACCACCCGGTCCAGTTCGCCGGTGGTCGCCGGAACCGAGGAGCCGCTGCCCCCGAACAGCCCGGACAGCTTGATCACCACGTTGGGCAGGGCGGCGAGCGCGGTGAACCGGGCCTCCCAGTCGCTCCAGCCGGCTGGGTCGCCGAACGGTGGCTTGCCACAGTGGTCGAGCACGAACGTGGTCTGTGGAACCTGCTCGACGGCCCGGGTCAGTGCCGGCCACAGCCTCGGGTGGGCGTCCGGGACGTCGACGGCCAGCCCCGCCTCGCCGAGCCGCCCGAGGCTGGTCAGCACCGCCGGATCGGTCAGCTCGTCCGCCCGGTCGTGGTCGTGCCAGAGCTGCCGAATGCCGAGCAGCGGCTCGTCGGCGTAGCGGGCCAGCAGCTCACCCAGCCGGGCGGGGTCGGCCAGCGGCAGGAATCCCACCACCCCGGCGACCCGCTCGTCGTGTCGCGCCAGGTCGAGCAGCCAGTCGGTCTCGGCCAGCGTGTCCGCGGCCTGGACGAGCACCACCGACGTGACACCCGCGCGAGCCATCGCCCCGGCGACCTCGTCCACCGTCGAGTCGGCATGGACGTCGCCCAGCTCGGGGATGTTCCACGGATACCAGCCGGTGGCCAGCCGCCAGACGTGCAGGTGAGTGTCGATCATCGTTCGCGGCCGCGGGCCTGCTCAGACCAGGAACAGCTCGACCACCGGTACCGCGACGTCCGGCTCGCGGACCGGCAGGGTGAGGGTGAGGGTGTCGGCGGCCGGGCCGCCTCGCATCGTGTTGTGTCCCTCCTGGGCCGGGTCGATGGTGGTGAAGGCGACCTCGGAGGCGTCGTCGAGCAGCTGGGCGTACCTCACCCGGCCCGCGAGTCCCGGCAGGTCGACGTGCTCGAACGGCCAGGCGAACAGGTGGAGGTAGAGCCGGTCGGCGCGCTGGGTGTAGCGGCAGTCCGGCGGCGGGACGAAGTCGCTGGGTCCGGCGCCGTAGATCGACCGGCCGTGCCGGTCCATCCATTCCCCCAGACCGGCCAGGATCGCCGCCGACGCCGGGTCGAAGGTGCCCCGGCCGGTCGGACCGATGTTGAACAGCAGGTTCCCGCCCTTGCTGACGCCGTCGACGAGCATCCGGACGACCATCTCCGGAGTCTTGAACAGCGTGTTGTCGCGGAAGTAGCCCCAGCTGCCGTTGATCGTCTGGCACGCCTCCCAGGCGACGAGCTCGCCGTCGCGACGCATCGGCTCGGCCGGCTGGTACTGCTCCGGCGTGACCAGGTCGCCCGGGATGCCGAGCCGGTCGTTGATCACGATCCCGGGCTGCAGCTGGCGGGTGAGGGCCATCAGCTCCTCCGACCCCCAGTCCTCGGGACCCTTGTTGTTGTAGATGTGCGGCTGCTGGCTGGCCGGGTAGGAGAAGTCGTAGAACAGGTAGGAGATCTCGCCGTAGCGGGTGAGCAGCTCGCGCGCCTGGCCGTGCAGGTACTCCCGATAGCGGGCCATGTCCCGGCCGGAGTTGACCTCGGCCACGTTCGGCTCGTCCCGCAGCGGGTGGTGACCGTCGATGACGAAGTCGGGATGGTGCCAGTCCAGCAGCGAGTGGTAGAAGCCGATCTTGATCCCCTCGGCCCGGAAGGCCGAGACGAACTCCGCGACCAGGTCGCGGCCGAACGGGGTGTTGGTGATCTTGTAGTCGGTCAGGTCGCTGTCGAACAGGCAGAACCCCTCGTGGTGCTTGGTGGTCAGCACCGCGTAGCGCATGCCGGCCCGCCTGCACTGCCGGGCCCAGTCGGCAGCGTCGAAAAGGTCGGGGTCGAAGTGCTCGAAGTACTTCACGTACGCCTCCGCCGGGATCCGCTCGAAGCTCTGCACCCACTCGTGCCGGCCGGCCAGGGCGTACAGGCCGAAATGGATGAACATGCCGAGGCGGTCGTGGACGAACCAGGCGAGGTCCGCGGGAGCGCTGGCGGCCGGGGTTGGTGCCGTGGTCACGACGCCTCCCCGCCCCGGAACCGGTACTCCTCGAGCGCCGCCGCGGTCATCTCGGTGCCGGCGCCCGGTGCCGTCGGCGCAAGGTAGTGGCCGTCGACGACCCGTACCGGATCGACGAAGTGTTCGTGGAGATGGTCCACGAACTCCAGGTAGCGCTCCTCGGTGGTGCCGCTGATCGCCACGAAGTCGATCATGGAAAGGTGCTGCACGGCCTCGCACAGGCCGACGCCGCCGGCGTGCGGGCACACCCGGACGCCGAACTTGGCGGCCAGCAACAGGTTGGCCAGGTTCTCGTTGACGCCGGCGACGCGGACCGCGTCGATCTGCATCACGTCGATGGCCTCGAGCTGCAGCAGCTGTTTGAACAGCACCCGGTTGGCGGTGTGCTCGCCGGTGGCGACCGGCGTGGAGCCGAGCGCCCGGCGGATCGCGGCGTGTCCCACCAGGTCGTCGGGGCTGGTCGGCTCCTCGATCCAGGCGAGGTCGAACGGCTGGAGCTCGCGTACCCAGGCGATGGCCTCGTCGACGTCCCAGCGCTGGTTCGCGTCGATCGCGATCCGGACGTCCGGCCCGACCTCCTGCCGGGCCAGCGACAGCCGTCGGATGTCGTCGGCGAGGCTGCCCCCGACCTTCAGCTTGATCTGAGGGAAACCGTCGGCGACGGCCTCGCGGGCCAGCCGGAGCATCTTCTCGTCGGAGTAGCCGAGCCAGCCGGGGGTGGTCGTGTACGCGGGGTAGCCGTGGGTCAGCAGCTTCTGGGCCCTCTCCTCACGGCCCGGCACCGCCCGCTGCAGGATCTCCAGCGCGTCGGCCGGGGCGAGGGCGTCGGTGAGGTAGCGGAAGTCGACCAGGTTGACGATCTCCTCCGGCGACATGGCCGACACCAGCTGCCACAGCGGCAGGCCGGCCCGCTTCGCCTTGAGGTCCCACAGGGCATTCACCACGGCGCCGATCGCCATGTGCATCACGCCCTTCTCCGGACCGAGCCAACGCAGGTGCGGGTCGTAGACGAAGCGCCGGTAGGTGGCGCCCATGTCCTCGAGCAGGTCCTCGACCCGCTCGCCGACCAGGTCGTCGGCGACGGTCTGGATAGCCGCCGCCGCGATGTTGTTGCCCCGACCGGTGGTGAAGACGAACCCGGCGCCGACCAGCCCGTCGCCGGCGTCGGTTGCCAGGCTGAGGTACGC
This sequence comes from Propionibacteriaceae bacterium, assembly GCA_035640915.1. GTDB lineage: Bacteria > Actinomycetota > Actinomycetes > Propionibacteriales > Propionibacteriaceae > Microlunatus. The sequence goes on along the minus strand of DASQVF010000473.1, from coordinate 2,652 downwards.
CGCGGAGTAGTCGGGATCGGGGTTCATGGCGTCGGAGCCGTCGAGCTGCTGGGACGTCGGGAACCGGACGTCGACCGTGCGGGCGGCGGTGATGGTGGCCACTGGGTACCTCTCATCGTGAATGATGCTTAGAGGCTAAGCATCGGGAAGGGAGACCCATGAAATTCGCGCGGGTGCGGACGGCGACCGGCGTTCGCCCGGTCGTCCTCGCCGACGAGGTGGCCTACGACCTCAGCGACCGCATCGCTGATCTCGATCCGCAGGCCCTCTCGGACCTGGCCGGCCTCGGGCGCGCGGCTCGGGCCGGCGAGCTGCCGACGATCGACCTGGACGCCGCCGACTTCGACGCCCCGGTGCACGGCGTCGGCGCGGTGGTCGCCATCGGCATGAACTATGCGGCCCACGCCGCCGAGTCGGGAGCCGCGCCGCCCGCGCTCCCGGTGATGTTTCTCAAGACGCCCAACACCATCTCAGGCCCCGACGATCCGGTCCGGATCCCGGCCCGCAGCCACAAGCTGGACTGGGAGGTGGAGCTGGCCTTCGTGATCGCCCGCCGGGCCTACGAGCTCAGCGAGGAGGAGGACCCGCTCGACTACGTCGCCGGGTTCACCGTGGCCAACGACCTCTCCGAGCGCACCTTCCAGATCGAGGAGTCGGGCGGGCAGTGGAGCAAGGGCAAGTGCCTGCCCGGTTCCACCCCGATCGGGCCCTGGCTGGTCATTCCTGAGGACGTCGACCACCGCGCCCTGCGGCTGCGCAGCTTCGTCAACGACGAACCGCGGCAGGACTCCTCGACCGCCGACATGATCTTCGATGTCCCCACCCTCGTCCGACACCTCAGCCAGTACCTGGCGCTGGAACCGGGCGACGTCGTGCTGACCGGCACCCCGGAGGGCGTCGCCCTGTCGGGCCGGTTCCCCTACCTCGTTCCCGGTGACGTGGTCCGGATCGAGATCGACGGCCTGGGCCGCCAGACGCAGCGGATGGCCGGAGCGCAGGGGTGAGTGGCGAGCTCGACGGGCTGGTGGCCCTGGTCACCGGCGGCGCTTCCGGCATCGGTGCGGCGGTGGTCGCGGAGCTGAGGGCCGGCGGCGCCCGGGTGGCCGTGTTGGACCTCAACGCCGATGCCGGCCAGGCGGACGAGTCGTCGTTGGCGGTGACCTGCGACGTGACCGACGACGCATCGTGCCGGGCCGCGGTGCAGGCGGTCGTCCACCACTTCGGCCAGCTCGACATCGTGGTCAACGACGCCGGCATCGGTGCCCAGGGCACCGTCGCCGACAACGACGACGACGAGTGGCACCGGGTCTTCGACCTCAATGTGGTCGGCATGGTCCGGATCACCCGCGCGGCGCTGCCCCACCTTCGCGCCTCCCGGGGCGCATCGGTGGTCAACATGTGCTCGGTGGCGGCGACTGCCGGACTGCCGCAGCGGGTGCTGTACAGCGCCACGAAGGGCGCGGTGCTGGCCATGACCCGAGCCATGGCCGCGGACCATATCCGCGAGGGCATCCGGGTCAACTGCGTGAACCCCGGCACCGCTGACACCCCATGGATCGGGCGACTGCTGGGCCAGGCGGCCGACCCGAAAGCCGAACGCCGGGCGCTCGAGGCGCGGCAGCCCCACGGACGGCTGGTCAGCCCGGCCGAGGTCGCGGGCGCCGTGGCCTACCTGGCCAGCCCGCGGTCGGGCTCGACGACCGGGGTCGACCTGGCGGTCGACGGCGGCATGCAGGCCCTACGGCTGCGGCCGCCGGTTCCGTAGCGGAGGGGTCGTCTTGGTGCAGATTGCGTTGCACACGGTGCTCAAGGCCGGACACGAGGCGGACTACGACGCCGTCCACGCCGAGATCCCGGCGGCGGTGGCGGCCAAGCTGCGGGCCAGCGGCGTACGCGACTGGCGGATCTGGCGGGACGGCCGGCACGTCTTCCACCTGGTGGATGTCGAGGACTACGCCGCCATGCGGGCGGCGCTGCGCGACGACCCCGACAACCTCGCCTGGCAGGCGACGGTCGGGCCGTTCTTCGATCACCCGGACTCCTACGAGGGCACCGACTCCGGGCTTCCCCAGCTCTGGGCCCTGGCCGACCAGCTGGGACCGGATGCGCCCTGAGCCGGTCGAAGCGCGTGGCAGGGGGCCTTCGACAAGCTCAGGCCGCAAGACAGAGCGACCTCCCGATGCGCCCTGAGCTTGTCGATGGGCGTGACAGGGGGCCTTCGACAGGCTCAGGCCACATCGTGACTTATGCGCCCTGAGCCTGTCGAAGGGCGTGCGAGTGGGCCTTCGACAGGCTCAGGCCGCATCCCCGAGCAGGCGGCCCAGTGTCCAGGCGTTGCGGACGGCGTTGCCGCTACCGTCGTTGTTGAAGTAGACGAACACCGCGTGCCCGAGGCGCTGCCAATCCCCGATGCGGTCGGCCCACCAGCCCAGGTCGGCGTCGCTGTAGGAGCCGCCGTAGAGGTGGTTCCGGTCCGGGCCGTGCAGCCGGACGTAGACGAACGGCGCGGTGGCCCTGAGCACGCAGGGCAGTCCCGCTCCGCTCATCACGACGTACGCGGCGCCGTACCGACTGAGGATCTCGAACACGGCGTCGTCGTGCCAGCTCGGGTGACGGAACTCGACCGCCACCCGCATCCACGTCGGCAGCAGC
>DASQVF010000472.1:0-5764 GCA_035640915.1 Propionibacteriaceae bacterium | reverse complement strand
ACGCGGGCCGCGACACGCCGGAGAGCTGTGAAAGGCGCGTAGCAGATCCAGGCGCTTCCCCGTCCCGCAAGCAGGAGAGAGTCAGGCGAGGGGGAGCGGTGGGCGGTTGGGCAGAACGACGGGGGTCTGACCGGCGGCCTGGGCGGCGATCTCGCCCCGAGCCGTGAAGACGAACTCCCGGTCGACCGGGTCGCCGTGACCGGGCACGGCGATCGTCCGCTCCGTCATCAGTCCGACCAGGCCGTCCAGGGTGCCGGCCCACTCGTCCGGCACCGAGTCGGGACCGAAGGACGGCGGTCCGGCCGACTCGATCAGGTCGCCGGCGAAGACGACGTCTGCGTCGGGCACCACCACGACGAGGTCCCCGTCGGTGTGCCCCCGGCCGAGGTGGGCGACCTCGACGCGCCGGCCGCCGAGGTCGTACGCGGTGGCCACCACCAGCTCCCGGCTCGGCGCCGCCAGGTCGTCGGGCGCCAGGCCGAGCCGTGCCGCCTCGGCCGCGGCCTCCGGCGAGCCCAGCCGGCCGCCGACCGACTCGTGCCCGACACTGTCCAGGTCGCCGAAGGCGGCCACTCCGAACGCGTGGTCGTAGTGCCAGTGGGTGACCACGACGGCGACCAGCGGGCGGTCGGTGACGGCGGCCACGGACTCCCGGATCGCCCGCCCCTGCCCGGGGCTGGATCCGGTGTCCACCAGCAGCGCGGACTCGGTGCCGACCACCAGGCCGACGTTCACGGTCTCCGGCTCGGCGACCGCCCGGTAGATTCCCGGCCTCAGCTCCCGCCACGGTCCCAGGGCGAACTCGCTCACCGGGCTAGACTGGCACTCTGCCTGGCCGAGTGCCAAGCCGACGAGGTTCGCAGGAGGTGACGTCATGGATGACCGCAAGCTCGAGGTGCTCCGCGCCATCGTCACCGACTACGTCTCCAGCCAGGAACCGGTCGGGTCCAAGGCGCTGGTCGAGAAGCACGATCTCGGCGTATCGCCGGCGACGGTGCGCAACGACATGGCCGCGCTGGAGGAGGAGGGCTACATCACCCAGCCCCACACCAGCGCCGGCCGGATCCCCACCGACAAGGGCTACCGGCTGTTCGTGGACCGGCTCGGCTCGATCAAGCCGCTGTCGTCGGCTGAGCAGCGGGCGATCCAGACCTTCCTGTCCGGCGCGATCGACCTGGACGACGTGCTGCTGCGCACCGTCCGGCTGCTGGCTCAGGTGACCCAGCAGGTGGCCATCGTGCAGTACCCGACCCTGAGCCACTCGACCGTGCGGCACGTCGAGCTGGTCGCCCTGTCCAGCACCCGGCTGCTGCTGATCCTGATCACCTCGACCGGACGGATCGAGCAGCGCGCGATGGGCGTACCCGAGCACGACGACCAGACGGTCGCCGAGCTCCGCGCCCACCTCAACCTGGCGGCGGTGGGCCAGTCGTCCTCCTCGGCCGCCGTGCGGCTGAGCCAGCTGGCCAACGAGCTGCCGCCGTCGCTGGACATCATCGGCCAGGCCGCCATCGCCACGCTGCTGGAGATGGTCGGCAGCGAAACCTCGAGCCGGATGGTGGTCGGCGGGATGCCCAACCTGACCCGCTACGGCGCCGAGTTCGAGACGACCGTGGCCCCCGTGCTGGAGGCGCTCGAGGAGCAGGTGGTGCTGCTCAAGCTGCTGGGCGAGGTCAGCACCTCCGACGTGACGGTGCGGATCGGTCAGGAGAACCCGTACAAGGAACTACAGTCGACGTCAGTGGTCGCCAGCGGCTACGGCAGCCAGGTCGACACCTTCGCCACTCTGGGTGTGGTCGGGCCGACCCGGATGGACTACCCCTCGACCATGGCGTCGGTCCGCGCTGTGGCCCGTTACGTCGGCCGCTTCTTGTCTGAAGGATGATCGCAGAACCGATGAGCAGTGACTACTACGAGGTCCTCGGGGTGCCGCGGGACGCCAGCCCCGAGCAGATCAAGAAGGCCTACCGCCGGCTGGCGATGAAGCTGCATCCCGACGTCGCCACCGAGCCGGACGCGGCCGAGCGCTTCAAGAGGGTCGCCGAGGCGTACGAGGTTCTCCAGGACCCGAAGAAGCGCGACCTCTACGACCGCGGCGGCGATCCCCTCGGCGGCGGGATGGGCGGCTTCAACGGCGGTTTCGGGGCCGCCGGGTTCGACTTCACCAACCTCGTCGACGCGATGTTCGGCCAGCAGGGAACCCGCGGGCCGCGGTCCCGGGTGCGCCGGGGTCAGGACGCCCTGGTCCGGCTGGACCTGGAGCTGGCGGAGGCGGCGTTCGGTACCACCAAGCCACTGCGAGTGGACACCGCCGTGCTCTGCCCGCGGTGCAACGGCGCCGGAGCGGCCGAGGGCTCACAACCGGTGCGGTGCGCGACCTGTCACGGCCAGGGCGACGTGACCCACGTCCAGCGGTCGTTCATCGGCGACATCCGGACCACCCAGCCGTGCCCCACGTGTCGCGGCTACGGCACGGTGATCCCCAACCCCTGCCCGGAGTGCGCCGGCGACGGCCGGGTGCGGTCCACCCGGACGATCAACGTGAAGATCCCGCCGGGCGTCAGCACCGGAAACCGGATCCATCTGGCCTCGCACGGCGAGGTCGGACCCGGCGGCGGTCCGGCCGGCGACCTGTACGTCGAGTTGAACGTGGCCAGCCACGAGTTCTTCCGCCGGGATGGGGACGACCTCGAGGTGGTCGTCAAGATCCCGATGACGGCCGCCGCGATGGGCACCGAGGTGATGGTGGCGACCCTGGAGTCCGACCTGCCCGACGCCGACCCCGACACCACGACGGTGCGGGTTCGGGTGCCGGCCGGCACCCAGTCCGGCACCCGGATCGCGATCGACGGGAAGGGGGTGCCCCGGCTGCGCGCCAACGGCCGCGGCGAGCTCGGGGTCACCCTGCTGGTGCAGACCCCGACCCGGATCGACGACGAGCAGCGCGAGCTGCTGCGCCAGCTGGCCGAGCTGCGCGACGAGACCCGGCCTGAGGTCAGCGTGCAGAAGGCCGGTCGCGGCGTCTTCGGCCGGCTGCGGGACGCGTTCGCCGGTCAGTGACCGCCTCGCTCGCCCCCTGCCCTTCGCGCCCGCCTCGCCTCGGCCGCAACCTACGTTTACGTAGGTTCCGTGCCCTTTACGCAGGTTGCAACCTGCGCAAGGCACCCGGAACCTACGTAAACGTAGGTTCCGATCCACCCCGGGCCAGGGCCGGAGGGCCGGTGGAGGAGGACCGGTGACCGCCCCGCTGTTCTTCTCCGACACCCTCGGCCGGCCTGAGGTGGGCAGCCTGGTCACCCTGGACGGCGACGACGGCCGCCACGCGGTGGTGGTTCGGCGGATCCGGCCCGGCGAGGAGCTGATGATCGGTGACGGCCGGGGGTTCGGCGTACGCGGTCGCGTCCAGCAGGTCGACCGGGCCTCGCTGAGCGTGCAGGTCACGGAGGTCTTGGCCGCCCCGGCGGGCGGCCGTTCGGTGGTCGCGGTGCAGGCGCTGGCCAAGGGGGACCGGTCCGAGCTGGCCGTGGAGATGCTGACCGAGACCGGGGTGACCGCGATCGTGCCCTGGGCCGCGTCCCGGTCGATCGTGCGCTGGACCGGCGAACGGGGGGAGCGGTCCCGGGCCAAGTGGCAGGCCACCGCTCGGGAGGCGGCCAAGCAGTCGCGGCGGCTGCAGCTCCCGGAGGTCACCGAGCCGATGACCACCGCCCAGGTCGCCCGCCGGATCGCCGAGACCGACGTCGCCCTGGTCCTGCACGAGGCCGCCGGTCATCGGCTCACCGAGCATCCGCTGCCGGAGGATGCCGAGATCCTGGTCGTGATCGGGCCCGAGGGTGGCATCGCGCCGGAGGAGCTCGACTCCCTCGTGGCCGCCGGCGCCGCTGTCGTCTCGATCAGCGACGGCGTACTCCGCACCTCGACCGCCGGCGCGGTCGCCGTCGCCCTGCTCCGGGCATGACGATGCGCCCTGAGCCTGTCGAAGGGCCAGCCGACGGGGCTTCGACAAGCTCACTCCGCACAAGAGGCTTCGGCTTCACCGTCGGCACCCGGCTGCCCGGGCAGCACGGGCGGACCGGGGAGATCACCACGCCGCACGGCACCATCCGGACGCCGGCCTTCGTCGCCGTCGGGACCCAGGCCACCGTCAAGGCGGTGCTGCCGGAGAGCCTGGCCGCGCTGGGCGCCCAGGCGGTGCTGGCCAACGCCTACCACCTCTACCTGCAGCCGGGCGCGGACGTCGTCGAGGCGGCCGGCGGGCTCGGCGCGTTCATGAACTGGCCCGGGCCCACCTTCACCGACAGCGGGGGCTTCCAGGTGATGTCGCTGGGGGTCGGGTTCAAGAAGGTGCTGGCCATGAGCACCGCCGGCGTGGCCGACGACGACGTGATCGCCGACGGCAAGACCCGGCTGGCCCGGGTGGACGACGACGGCGTGACCTTCACCTCCCACCTGGACGGATCTCCGCACCGGTTCACGCCGGAGGTGTCGATGCGGATCCAGTCCCAGCTGGGCGCCGACATCACCTTCGCCTTCGACGAGCTGACGACGCTGAAGAACACCAGGGAGTACCAGGAGCGCTCCGTGCGGCGTACCCACGCCTGGGCCGAGCGCTGCCTGGCCGAGCACGGCCGGCTGACCGCTGCACGCGCCGACCGGCCCTACCAGGCCCTGTTCGGCGTGGTCCAGGGCGCCCAGTACGAGGATCTGCGCCGGCAGGCCAGCCGGGACCTGGCCGCGCTACGGGTGGACGGGCACCGGTTCGACGGATACGGGATCGGCGGGGCCCTGGAGAAGGAGAACCTGGGCGCCATCGTCGGCTGGTGCGCCGATGAGCTGCCGGAGGACCGGCCGCGGCACCTGCTGGGCATCTCCGAGCCGGACGACATCTTCACCGCCATCGAGCAGGGGATCGACACCTTCGACTGCGTCTCGCCGTCCCGGGTCGCCCGCAACGCCGCCGTCTACACCCGCGACGGCCGCTTCAACGTCAACACCGCCGCGTCCCGCCGGTCCTTCTCCCCGATCGATCCCGACTGCGACTGCTACACCTGCACGCACTACACCCGGGCCTACCTGCACCACCTGTTCAAGGCGCGGGAGATGCTGGCCTCGACGCTGTGCACCATCCACAACGAGCGGTTCATCGTCTCCCTGGTCGATCGCATCCGGGCCAGCATCGAGAGCGGGGACTTCGCGGCGTTCCGAACGGAGTTCCTGGGTCGTTACTACGCGTCGGCCTGACGGAGATCAGCGCGGTGGCTCGTTGCGCCGGGCCGGGGCGCCGACGTGCTTGGCCAGCCAGCCGACCAGCGGTTCGCAGGCGGCGAAGGTGTCGACCACGAAGTCGCGGACCCGGTCGCCGTACGTCAGCGGCGCTCCGGCGAGGGCGCGGGAGCCGACCACTCCCTTGCGCCGCAGCAGCCCGATCCTCGGATGGTCCTTGGCGTAGCCGCGCGGCGCGGTCTTGAGGGCCGGCATGCCCATCTCCGTCTCGACCTCCTGCCGCTCCAGGTCGGCCAGGATCCGTACCAGCGCTTTGCCCTTCCTCGCGTCGTCCACCGCCGCCCGGTAGCGCTCGAGCTGGTCCGGCTCCAGCTGGTAGGCGCCGGCCGCGACCAGCAGCCCGGTGCCGTCCACGTGCAGGTAGTAGTCGCCACCCTCGGCCTCGGAGAGCGCACCCTGCTGGATCTTGTACGGCGACTTGTCCTTGGTGAAGCGCAGGTCGCGGTTCATCCGGTACAGCCGGAACGGTTGGTACTTCTCC
>DASQVF010000471.1:0-4570 GCA_035640915.1 Propionibacteriaceae bacterium | reverse complement strand
GAGCAACCCGCCGTTCGCGACGTGGTTCGCCGACGGCACGCTGAACGCCGCGTACAACTGCCTGGACCGGCACGTCGAGGCCGGACTCGGCGACCGGGTCGCGTTCCACTTCGAGGGCGAGCCGGGTGACACCCGCACGATCACCTACGCCGAGCTGACCAACCAGGTCAGGCAGGCGGCCAACGCGCTGACCGAGCTGGGGGTGACCGCCGGGGACCGGGTGGCGATCTACCTGCCGATGATCCCCGAGGCCGTGGTCGCCATGCTGGCCTGTGCCCGGCTCGGCGCGCCGCACACGGTGGTCTTCGGCGGCTTCTCGGCCGACGCCCTGGCCACCCGGATCCTGGACTGTGGTGTTGAGGTCGTGATCACCGCCGACGGCGGCTACCGGCGCGGCGCCGCCGCGGCGCTCAAACCCGCGGTCGACAAGGCCCTGGAGCGCTGCCCGGACGTGACCCACGTCCTGGTCATCCGCCGCACCGGCCAGGACACCCCGATGACCGAGGGTCGTGACGTCTGGTGGCACGAGGCCGTCGAGCGGCAGTCGACGGAGCACCAGTGCGAGTTCTTCCCCGCCGAGCACCCGCTCTACATCATGTACACCTCGGGCAGCACCGGGAAGCCCAAGGGCATCCTGCACACCACCGGCGGCTACCTCGTAGGGGTCTCCTACACCCACTGGGCCGTCTTCGACCTCAAGGCCGAGACCGACGTCTTCTGGACCGCGGCCGACATCGGCTGGGTCACCGGGCACTCCTACCTGGTCTACGGGCCGCTCTCCAACGCGGCCACCTCGGTCATGTATGAGGGCACGCCGGACACCCCGCACAAGGGCCGCTGGTGGGAGATCATCGAGAAGTACCGGGTGACGATCCTCTACTGCGCGCCGACCGCCATCCGCACCTTCATGAAGTGGGGATCGGACATCCCGCAGAACTTCGACATGTCCTCGCTGCGCATCCTCGGCTCGGTTGGCGAGCCGATCAACCCGGAGGCGTACGTCTGGTACCGGCACTACATCGGCGGTGACCGGACTCCGGTGGTGGACACCTGGTGGCAGACCGAGACCGGGATGCACATGATCTCGCCGCTGCCGGGGGTGACCACCGGCAAGCCGGGCGCGGCCATGCGCCCGGTGCCCGGAGTCAGCGTCGAGGTGGTCAACGACGAGGCGCAGCCGGTGGGGAACGGCTCGGGCGGCTACCTGGTGGTCACTCGGCCCTGGCCGGCCATGCTGCGCACCATCTGGGGCGACGACCAGCGCTACACCGACACCTACTGGTCACGCTTCCCCGGGCTGTACTTCGCCGGCGACGGGGCCAAGAAGGACGAGGACGGTGACCTCTGGCTGCTCGGCCGGGTCGACGACGTGATGAACGTGTCCGGGCACCGCATGTCGACCACCGAGATCGAGTCGGCCCTGGTTTCCCACCCCAAGGTCGCCGAGGCGGCCGTCGTCGGAGCCACCGACGACACCACCGGCCAGGCGATCGTGGCCTTCGTCATCCTGCGTTCGGAGGCCGGTGACGGCGGGGAGGACGTGGTGGCCGAGCTGCGCAAGCACGTCGCCGACGAGATCTCTCCGATCGCCCGGCCGCGCCAGGTAATGGTGGTCGAGGAGCTGCCGAAGACCCGCTCGGGCAAGATCATGCGCCGGCTGCTCCGCGACATCGCCGAGAACCGCGAGCTGGGCGACGTGACCACCCTCACCGACTCGACGGTGATGGATCTGATCAAGGACAACCTGGCCGCCACCAAGGCGAGCGACGAGGAATGAGGCGGCCGCGGGTTATAGGGTCGGCGTGAGCGAAGGGAGCTGATCATGACGGACCAGCCGGTCGGCGATCTCATCAAGTCCATCACCGACGACGTCAAGCAGCTGGTGCGCGACGAGGTCGCGCTGGCCAAGGCCGAGCTCATTCCCGCCGCCAAGAACGGCGGCATCGGGGCCGGGCTGTTCGCCGGCGCGGGCTACTTCGCGATCTGCGCCCTCTCCGTTCTGTACTTCGCCGCCGGCTTCGGACTGGCGGAGCTCTTCAACTGGGGGGTCTGGCTGGGCCTGCTGGTCGTCGGCGCTGCCCTGCTCCTGGTCGCCGCCATCTGCGGCGGAATCGGCTACCTGCTGGTCAAGCGGGTGAAGCCGCCGGAGAAGACGATCGCCCAGGCCAACCAGACGGTGACCGAGGTGAAGACCGCCGTGCAACAGTCCCTGGCCGCGGCCAAGGCGCCGCAGATCGAGGGTGAGGTCGTCCGCGAGCCGAGGGCATTGCGCTGATCCAGCACTAGCGATCGCGACGGATCGATCGCGGACTCCCAGGCAGGACTCTGCACGGTGTTTGTCGCCGACGGGGCATAACCTCTGAGCCGTGGCCCAGACCTCGGCGACGGTACGTCGGACCTTCTACCTTCTGACCGCGGGCAACACGCTGGCCGCGTCGCTGATCTGGGGGATCAACACGATCTTCCTGCTCGACGCCGGCCTGTCCAACTTCGAGGCGTTCACCGCCAACGCCTTCTTCACCGCCGGCATGATGCTGTTCGAGATCCCCACCGGCGTCGTGGCCGACTCGCGTGGTCGCCGCATCTCATTCCTGTGGGGCACGGTCACCCTTGCCGTCGCCACCGTCCTCTACGTCCTGCTCTGGCAGCTCGACTCGCCCTTCGTCCTGTGGGCCCTCGTCTCACTGATGCTCGGGCTCGGCTACACCTTCTTCTCCGGAGCGACCGAGGCCTGGTTGGTGGACGCCCTGACCGCGACCAAGTACGACGGGGCGCTGGAGACCGTGTTCGCGCGAGGCCAGGTGGTCAGCGGGACCTTCATGCTGCTCGGCTCGGTGGCCGGCGGTTTCCTCGCCCAGCTCACCAACCTCGGGGTTCCCTACGTCGCCCGCGCCGGCATTCTGTTGATCATGTTCGTGGTCGCGTTGCTGCTGATGCACGACCTCGGCTTCACGCCCGAACGCGGCAAGACCGTCGGCGCGGAGGTTCGAACCATCGTCGACAACTCGGTGCAGTACGGGCTCAAGGTGCCGGCCATCCGGGCCACCATGCTCTCCGGCTTCTTCCTCGGCGGCATCGGGGTATACATCTTCTACGCGCTGCAGCCGTACCTGCTCGAGCTGTGGGGCGACCCTCAGGCGTACGGAGTGGCCGGCCTGGTCGCGGCGATCGTCGCCGGAGCCCAGATCGTCGGCGGGCTGGTCACGCCGCTGGTCCGTCGCTGGTTCCGCCGCCGCACGTCGGTGATGATCCTGATGACGGCCATCGGCGTCGTGCTGATGGCCGGAGTGGGGTTTGCCGCCAACAACTTCTGGCTGGTGGTTGCCCTGATCGTGCTCTGGGGGCTGGCCGATGCCGCAGCGGAACCGGTGCGCCGTGCCTACCTGAACGGGATGATCCCGTCCCAGCAGCGGGCGACCATCCTGTCCTTCGACTCGTTGATCGCCAGTGCGGGCGGCATCGTCGCCCAGCCGGCCCTCGGCCGGGTCGCGGACGTCTACAGCTACCGGATCTCCTACCTCTGGTCGGCCGTCGGGTCGGCGCTGGCCCTGCCGTTCCTGCTCCGGGCCCGCGCAGCCAACGCCAGGGCCGACGAGGAGACGACCGCGCCGCCGGAGGACGCGGGCAAGGCGTCAGCGACGCAGATAGACGCGTGACTCCCAGGGCGCGAGCTCCAGCGAGCCGGCGCCCGGATGGGTGGCCAGCAGCACCTCGGCGCCGTTGAGATCGGGCAACGCGCCGTCCGGCACGGCCACCGGCGTCGAGGAGCAGTTCGCCACCATCACCAACTGCTGGTCGGGCAGCGTCCGGGTCAGTGCCCAGATCTGCTCGGAGTCGGGCAGCAGCAGCTCGAAGCGCCCGTCCACCAGGATCGGCAGCTCTCGCCGCAGTGCGATCAGCCGCTTGAAGTGGTGGAACACCGAGTCCCGGTCGGCCATGGCGGCGGCGGCGTTGATCGTCACGTAGTTGGGGTTGACCGGCAGCCACGGAATTCCGTCGGTGAACCCGGCGTGGGCGCTGTCGTCCCACTGCATCGGCGTGCGCGCATTGTCCCGGCTCCGGGCGGCGAGCGACTTCAGCACCAACTCGGCCTCCAGGCCGAGGCTGAGTGCGTTGGCGTGGTAGTTGACCGACTCGATGTCGCGGTACTGGCCGATGTCGGCGAAGTAGGTGTTGGTCATCCCCAGCTCTTCGCCCTGGTAGACGTAGGGCGTGCCCTGGTGCATGTGCTGCACGGTGGCCAGGGTCTTGGCGGAGTTGACCCGGTGCTCGGGCGAGTCGTCACCGAACCGGGATACCGCTCGGGGCTGGTCGTGGTTGTCCCAGTAGAGGGAGTTCCAGCCGACCCCGGCCAGGCCGATCTGCCAGTCGGCCAGGTTCTTCTTGAGCGCCGGGAGAAACAGGTCCTTCATGTCCCACTTGCTGCCCTCGGGAGCCCGGTCCAACCCGACGTGCTCGAAGGTGAAGACCATGTTGAGCTGGCGGCGGGCCGGGTCGGTGACCCGCCGGGCCAGCTCGATCGTCGAGCCGGGCATCTCCCCGACCGTCAGCAGGTTGCGCTCGGACAGCC
>DASQVF010000470.1:0-10907 GCA_035640915.1 Propionibacteriaceae bacterium | reverse complement strand
CACCCAGGACGAGCTGGCCATCCGGATCAAGCGGTCCCGGCCGCAGATCTCCAACACCCTCCGGCTGCTACGGCTCCCGGCCACGGTGCAGCGCCGGGTTGCGGCCGGCGTACTCAGCGCCGGCCACGCCCGGGCCCTGCTCGGGGTGCCCGATACCGCGGCGCAGGAGCGGCTGGCGCAGCGCGTGGTGGCCGAGGGCCTCTCGGTCCGCTCGATCGAAGAGCTGGTCGCGCTGGGTGAGACCGGGGATGACACCCCGACCTCCCGCCTACCCGGCCCCAAGGTCGTGGCTCCGGAGGCGGCCGAGGTGGCCGCGCGGCTGTCGGACCACCTGGATACCCGCGTTCGGGTCGACCTCGGCCGGCGGCGCGGCCGAATCACGATCGACTTCGCCTCGGCCGACGATCTGGAACGGATCGCTGAGCTGATCGAGAAGAGGTAGTTGAATCGCGACGTCTCCGTCAGCGGAGCGGCTCGACCGGAATGTTCTCCGGCTGGGGCTGCTGGGCGAGCTTGGTCCGGATGTCCCGGCTGGCCCACCGCTCGGCAACGAAGGACAGGAACGGCACGGTTCCGGCCAACGCGATCACCAGCAGCCGCGTCCAGCTCCACTTCGCGCGCAGCCCCAGGTCCACGGCGGTGATCAGCAGCACCATGTACAGATATCCGTGCGGGATGGCCGTCCAGGTCACGACCTCGGGGATGCCGAGGAGGTACTTCAGGGGCAACCCGATCAGCACCAGCACGATCAGCAGGGTCCCGACCAGATAGGCCATGATCCGGTACCGGATCCAGGCGTTGCGCATGACAACGAGCCTATGCCGAAGTGGGGCAGCCAAGGTGAGCGTCGGCTGACGTCACATCCCGCTGGGGCTTAGCGTCAAGACTGCAGGAGGGAAGGTGACGAACACGAGCGGGAGCGACCGGGCAACGCAGTTGGTGCGCCTCCTGGCCAGGGTCGGCCGGGACGACCTCCCGATCGCCGGCGGGAAGGGCGCCAACCTCGGCGAGCTGGTACGGGCCGGCGTACGCGTCCCGCCCGGCTTCGTGATCACCACCGACGCCCACGCCGCCGCCGGCCCCGACGGCTCGATCCCGGCCGAGGTCGAGCGGGCCATCCTCCTGGGGTACGCCGCCCTGGGTGGCGGCCCGGTCGCGGTCCGCTCCAGCGCGACGGCCGAAGACCTCCCGGGCGCGGCCTTCGCCGGGCAGCAGGACACCTTCCTCGACGTCGAGGGCGAGCCGGCCCTGCTCGACGCGGTCCGCAAGTGCTGGGCGTCGCTGTGGTCCGAGCGCGCGGTGGCCTATCGGGAGCGGCGGGACATCGACGACGCGGCGGTGCGGATGGCCGTCGTCGTGCAGCGGATGGTGCCGGCGGAGGTGGCCGGGGTGGCCTTCACGGCCAACCCGGTGACCGGGGCGCGCACCGAGATCGTGATCGACGCCGGACTCGGTCTCGGCGAGGCCGTCGTGTCCGGCGCCATCACCGCGGACCACCTGGTGGTCGATCGGAGTGCCCGTGCCCGGCCGCCGGAGCTGACCGGCCCGGCGCTGACCCGGCTCGGCACCTCCGGTGTCGCCGACCTGGTCGCCGTCGCCGAGCGGATCGAGGACCACTTCGGTGGTCCGCAGGACATCGAGTGGGCGTACGCGGATCAGACCCTGTGGATCGTGCAGGCCCGGCCGATGACTGCCCTGCCGCCGCCGCCGCTCGACCTGAACCGGGTGGAAAAGCTGCAGTTCGGGATGATGGCCGAGCTGCTGCCGGTCCGGCCGTACCCGCTGGACATGACCACGTGGGTGGTACGGGGCCACGGACGGATCCTGACCCGGATGGCGTACGACCTTGCCGGTGTCCGCGTCGACCTCGGCGGCATCCTTCCCGAGGTCGACGGGGTGGTCGACCGGCTGGCACCCATGCGGGTGACGCCCACCCGCCGTTCGCTCACCGCGCTGTGGCGGATTGGCCGGCTGGCGCGACGGTTCTCGGCCGGGGACTGGACCAGTGATCCCCGCTTCGCCACCTTCGAGCGCGAGCTGGCCGGACTGCGGGCCGTCGACGTGACCGGCCTGCCGTGGCCGCAGCTGCTGGCTCGGGTGGACGAGGCCTTCGCGGTCCTGGATGCCGTCATCGACCTGCGGATCGACTATCTGCCGAGCGTGGGGGCCAGCGTGCTCCGCCTCCGGCTGCTGCTGGCCGTTGTCGGCCTGACCAGGACCTACGCCGGTCTGACGGTCGGTATCCGCACCCGGACCGGCGACGCCAACCGGGCGCTCCGGGCGCTGGCCGCGCGAGCGGACGACGGTGCCGGGTTCGACGCGGCCGTGCGCAGCTACGTCGATGAGTACGGACACCGGGAGGTCACCAGCGCCTTCCTGGTCTCCCAGCCGACGTGGGGTGAGGACCTGAACCTGGTCCGCGAGGCGGCCTCCGCCCTGGCCGCCCAACCGGATCCCCGCCCGGAGCGCTCGGTCGATGCCGCGCTGGCCTCCGTGCTCGCCCGGCGGCGGGTGCGGCTGCTCCGGCTCGGGCCGCGGATCGCCGCGGCCGCCGCCTCCGTCCGCAGCGGTATCGCCTTCCGGGAGGACACCCACTTCCACGCCAGCCGGTTGCTCCCGATCGTCCGCGGTGCGCTGCTCGAGGCCGGCAAGCGGCTGGCCGGGGCCGGCGTGCTGGACGACCCAGCCGACGTCTGGCACCTCCGCTGGTCGGAGCTCACCGCCATCGCTGACCCGGAGCGGCTGCCGGCGATGCAGCGGGAGTCGCTGCGCGCCGTCGCGGTTGAGCGCGCGGCCCGGCGGGAGGCGTACGGCGGGGCGCCGCTGATCTCCCCGGCCACCCTGCGCGGCTCGGCCGTGCGGGCGGATGCGCTGCTGAGCGGCAACCCCGCCAGTGCCGGCCGGGCGACCGGGCCGGTGCGGGTGATTCGCGGGCCGGAGGACTTCAGCCGGCTGCGGCCGGGCGACGTGCTGGTCTGCCCGTTCACCAACCCGGCCTGGACGCCGCTGTTCGAGATCGCCGTCGCGGCGGTGGTGGACACCGGCAGCATCGGGTCGCACGCCGCGATCACCGCCCGCGAGTACGGCATTCCGGCGGTGATGGGCACGGGCAACGGCACCGCGGTGCTGAGCGACGGCCAGCAGGTCGAGGTCGACGGCGGGACCGGCGCAATCCGTGCCGCCGGCGACTGACCGGGGACCGGGTCAGTCCCCGGCTGCTGTCTGCCGTACGCGGTCCTTCCGGGCGGCGTAGGCCCGCCGCATCTTGATCTGGTTCCCGCAGCCGGTCATGGAGCACCAGCGACGGACCTGGTTGCGGGAGGCGTCGTAGAAGGCCCAGCGACAGCTGTCCCGGGCGCACACCTTGAGCCGTGGCCAGGAACCTTCCTCGGAGCACTGTCGGATCGCGTCGGCCAGCTGACCGATGGCCTGTCCGATGGGTGTGCTCGAGGCGCTGACCAGGCGATATGCGCCGGAGTCGAAGGTCATCCGAAGAGGCAGCTCGGCGAAGACCTCGTTGAGCACCGACGTTGCCGCAGCATCGCCGCTGTGGCCGGCGTTCTCCAGGAGGATGGCACGAAGACCCTCCCGGACGGTGACCGCGGTGGCCAGATCGGCGGGCTCGAGGCGGACGGCCGGTGGCAGCAGACGCCGCTCGGCGAGCCAGCCCTGCAGGTCGGCGGGCGTGGCCAGCGACTCCTCGTCAAGCTGGAGCTCGCGGGTGTTGATGAAGTCCCGCACCAGTCGGGCGGCTTCCGGAACGCGGGTCTCGTCGTCCATGGTGCCTCTTCCGGTCCCGGAGGGTTCTGCCGTTTGACTCCAGTGTAGGCCCTTGACCGGTGTTGGAGGCCATGATTGGCTTAACACCAGCGAAAGCAACTTGTCGGTGTGAAAGGGACTATCGTGACGATCAGTGGCCTCCAGGAACGGCCGGCTCAACTCGACCGGGCCGAGCCGGAAGTTCCGGTGGCGGCGCCGCCCGCCGGCTCCGAAGCTCCACCGCCGAGCAGGTCGGGTACCGATCCGACGTGGACCTGGACCGAGATGGAGGAAGCCGAGCCACCGAGGGCCACGCAGGGCTGGATCACCCTGTTCGCCTGGGCCAAGGCGTCCGGCGGCTGGTGATGCCGGTCAGAGCGAGAGCACGACCGCGGCGTCCGCGACACAACCACTAGGCTGAGCCGCTGTGATCACGTCCATCGTCATGATCTCCTGCGACGTTGCCCGGATACCCGAGGTGGCTCAGGAGATTGCCGACCTCCCTGCCGTCAGCGAGGTCTACTCCACCACCGGGACGGTTGACCTGATCGCCCTGGTGCGGGTGCGCGAGTTCGACGAAGTCGCCGACGTGATCGCCGGCGGCATCGCGAAGGTGTCGGGAGTGCGGCACACCGACACCCACATCGCCTTCCGGGCCTACTCGCGCCATGACCTGGCGGCAACGTTCGCGATCGGCCTCGGCGACTGAACTTCGCCCGCTGACCCGTTCCGCCCCTCGGATTCCGGCGACCGCGGCGGTGGAGCCGCGTGCCGACCTGGCTAGCCGTCACGCGACGGCAGAGGCGGGTCCAGTTCGGCGGCCTCTCTCGGCCGACCGACATCACGGGCGATCCGGCCCGCCATCACCACCGTGAACGCGGCGAACAACCACCACTGCAGCGCGTACGCGCCGTTGCGCAACCGGCCGCGCCCCTCGGGCAGCGCCACCGGAGCCGGCTCCAGCCCCTGCGCCCGGGCGTCGTTCGCCTCCACGGTGACGAAGCCGTCGACCAGCGGGCCCGGCCAGCGCTGGACCAGTTGGGCGATCCGAATCGAGCCGAGACCGTCCGGACCGGACGGCGCGGTCGCCGGCTCCGAGGGCAGCAGCACGCCGCGGACCGACTGAGGCCCGCTCGGCGGGACGTTCGTGTCGCCCCCGGTCAGCACACCACGGACGACGACCAGGGCCCGGCCGTCCTCGATGCGCAGCAGGCTGACCATCCGCAGGCCCTCAGCCCCGTCGGGGAACGGAATCCGCAACTGATGCGCCGGTTCGTAGGAACCGGTCACCGTCACGGTTCGTCCGTAGCCGTCGCCGACCCGCGCGTTGGCCGGGGCAACGTCGGCCAGAGCGACCGGCGGCAGGGCGGCCCTGGCCGCCGCCGCTTCCGCCCCCTGCCGCTGGTAGACCTGCAGCTGCCAGTAGCCCGCCAGGCTCATCCCGGCCGCGATCACCAGGCCCAGCAGGACGACCAGTGCGGCCTTGATCCGACGCATCACCAGTGTCCGGAATCTCGGATTCGAGACACTAGCCGGTTGGCGCCAAGCTCGCCCGCGCCGCCGCCGCCCGCACCAGGTCGGCGCACATCCGGCCCAGGCTCCAGTCGGCGGCCTCGATGGCCAGCGGCACCGAAGACGTCTCGGTCATCCCGGGCGCGACGTTGACCTCCAGGAAGACCGGATCCCCGTCGGGGGTCACGATGAGGTCGGTGCGCGACAGGTCCCGCAGTCCGAGCACCTGGTGCACGCGCAACGCGAGCTGCGCGGCGCGCTCGGCGATCTCGTCCTCGACCTCGGCCGGACAGAGGAACCGGGTCGCCCCGGCGGTGTAGCGGGCCGTGTAGTCGTAGACCCCCGACTCCGGCCGGATCTCCACCGCGGGCAACGCCTCCGGCCCCGATCCGCGATCCACCACCGCCACGGCGATCTCGGTGCCGACGACGAACTCCTCGATCACCGCGACCGGCCCGTACGCGTACGCCCCGACCATCGCGGCCGGCAGCTCAGCCGGCTGGGAGACCTTGCTCGCGCCCAGGGCCGATCCGCTGCGCGCGGGCTTGACCATCATCGGGAAGCCGACCTGCTCGCCCAGCGCGGCGACCAGGGCGGGGGCGCCGAGCTCACGGAAGATCTCGTGCGGCAGGGCGACCTGACGCGGCGCGCGTACGCCGGCCTCGGCCACGACCCGGGTGCAGATCGACTTGTCGAAGGCCACCCGGCAGGCCGGGCCGACCGAACCCAGGAACGGCACGTCGAGCAGGGCCAGCACCTCGCGCAGCGCCCCGTCCTCGCCGGCCTCCCCGTGCAGGACCGGGAACACCACCGCGCCGGGATGCTCCGCGAGCCGGCCGAGCAGCCCCGAGTCGACGTCGGACTCGACCACGTCGAAGTCCTGGCCGCGCAGGGCCTGGGCCACGCGTCGCCCGGACCGCAGCGACACGTCGCGTTCGTGGGACAGCCCACCGGCCAGCACCACCACCGTCTCCACCCCGTACGCCTCTCGTCTCACGCCTGGTTGGGGCCCGGACCCTGCTGGTACCCGGGCGGCAGCGCGCCGCGCTCCCGGCCGGGACCCACGGCGGTGCCGAACGTCTCCATCACGCTGGTCTCGTTGTGCAGCACCTCACCCAGCCGCCGGGTGCCCTCGATGATCCGCTCCGGCGTGGGGAAGCAGTAGGACAGCCGCATGTGCCGGCTGCCGAAACCGTCGGCGTAGAAGGCGGTGCCGGGGACGTACGCCACCCGCGCGGTCACGGCGCGCGGCAGCATGGCCTGCGAGTCCAGGCCTGGCGGCAGGGTGAGCCAGACGAAGAAGCCGCCGCTGGGATGGGTCCAGCTGGTGCCGACGGGCATGTGGTCGGCCAGCCCAGCCATCATCGCGTCACGGCGTTCGCGGTACATCTCGCGGAACACCTTGATCTGGCCGCGCCAGTCGTGGTTCTGCAGGTAGGCGGCAACGGCGAACTGGGAGAACACCGGCGGGCAGAGGGTGGCCGACTCCTGGGCCAGCATCAGCTTCTCCCGGACCGCGTGCGGGGCCAGCACCCAGCCGATCCGGAAGCCGGGGGCGAAGGTCTTGGAGAACGAGCCGAGGTAGACCACGTGCTTGGCGTTGAGCGAGCGCATGGCCGGCAGCGGGTCGGCGTCGAAGCCGAGCAGGCCGTACGGGTTGTCCTCGACGACCAGCAGGTCCGCCCGCTCGGCGACCTCGAGCAGCTCGGTGCGCCGCTCCAGGGTCTGGGTGACCCCGGCCGGGTTCTGGTGGTTGGGGATGGTGTAAAGGAACTTGACCGTACGCCCGGCCCGGCGCAGCGTGGTGATCGCCTGGCTGAGGGCCGATGGCACCATGCCGTGCTCGTCCATGGCGACGTGGACCACCTCGCACTGGTAGGACTTGAACACCCCCAGTGCGCCGACGTAGCTGGGCGCCTCGACCAGCACCACGTCGCCGGGGTCGCAGAAGATCCGGGTGGTTAGGTCCAGTCCCTGTTGGGAGCCGACGGTCACGGTGATGTCGTCGGGGTGGGCCTCGATGCCCTCGAGCCTCATCACCTCACAGATCGCGTCGCGGATCATCGGCTCGCCCTGGCCGGAGCCGTACTGCATGGCGCGGCGGCCGTCGGCCAGCACCAGCTCCTGCAGGCTCGCGCCGACCACGTCCAGGGGCAGGTCGGCGATGTTCGGCATGCCGCCGGCGAGCGAGACCACCTCCGGGCGGTTGGCGACGGCGAACAGGGCCCGGATGGCCGACGCGGTCATCCCGTGGGTCCGGGCGGCGTACCGGTCGACGTAGTGGTCCAGCCGGGTGTCGCGACGAGGCCGCTCCAGGCCCGGCCAGCTCGGGACGGGAGGCACTCCCTTCTCGCTCACCCTCCTAGAGTGCCTCATCGAGCGGGGGTGCGTCGTCCCGCCTCAACGGCCGGGCACGCCGCAGCCGTGACACGGCCGGCAGCGGAATCCTGCTGGGCACGGTGATCGCGGCGACCTACCATGACTGCATGGCGCTGACCTCCGAGGGGCTGGCGGGGCCGGTGCGCTGGTCGCTGTGGCTGGGGCTCGGTGTGCTCTGCGGGCTGAGTCTGGGATTCGCGATCGGGCTGGCCAAGCCGCGGATCCGGAAGTAGGGACGGGGACGCCATGGGATCTCGGCGGCTCCGCCCGCTCACCGCGGCCGACCTGGCGAGGCTGCCGGAGCCCTGCGCCCGCTGCACCTTCTGGGAGTCGGGCCTGGTCGACCTCGCGGCGTCGAGCGACCACCGGGACGGCCGCCGGACCAAGATCGAGTGGGCCGAGGCGGTGACCCGGCACTGGGGCTACTGCGGGGTGCTGGCCACGCAGGACGAGCAGGTGATCGGGCACCTGTGCATGGCCCCGGCCCGCTACGTCCCCCGGCTCGGGGCGTTCGCCACCACCCCGGTCAGCTCGGACGCGGCGGTGATCCTGTCCGCCCGGGTGACCGAGGACTGGCGGGGCAAGGGGATCGGGCGCCAGCTGGTGCAGTCGGCGGCCGGGCTGGTGGTGCGCCGGGACATCCGGGCGCTGGAGGCCGTCGGGACCTATCAGGACGGGCCGTCCTGCATGCTGCCCACCGGCTGGCTGGAGGCGGTCGGATTCGCGATCGTCCGGCCCCACCCGATCACGCCCCGACTGCGGATGGACCTGCAGTCCAGCCTGCGCTGGGCCGACCTGGGCGCCGCCTGGCACCGGCTCGCCGGGCTGGTCTCCTCCCCCGCCGCTCCCGAACCCGCCTCGTACGCCCGGCGCGAGGCCGCCCGAGCCGTCACGGTGAACGATTCTGGGTCGTAGACCACCCGGAATCGTTCACGTTGTTCTCGTCAGACCAGCAGCTGGTGCTCGGCCAGCTCGCGGTAGAGCGGGCTGCGGTCGAGCAGCTCACGGTGGGTGCCGACCGCCGAGATGCGGCCGTCCTCCAGCACCAGGATCTGGTCGGCGTCGGCGACCGTCGCCAGCCGGTGCGCGACGACGACCAGCGTCCGCTGCTCGGCGACGGTGTCGATCGCCTCACGGAGGGCCCGCTCGTTGCGGCTGTCCAGGCTGGCCGTCGGCTCGTCCAGCAGCAGTAGTCGGGGTCCGGCGAGCAGAGCCCGCGCGATGGCCAGCCGCTGCCGCTCGCCGCCGGAGAGCAGGATGCCGTCCTCACCCACCTGGGCGTCGAGGCCGAGCGGGTCCCGGCGCAGGATCCCGGTCAGGTTGACCGCGGCCAGCACCCGTTCGCAGGCCGCGTCGTCGGCGTCCGGCGCGCCCAACCGGAGGTTCTCGCCGATGGTGCCGGCCAACACCGGGGCGTCCTGCTCGACGTAGCCGAGCCCGGCCCGGACCTCGGCCCGTGGCAGCAGCTGAGTGTCCACCCCACCGAGCAGGACCCGGCCGCTGGTCGGGTCGTAGAACCGCTCGATCATGGCCAGGATCGTCGACTTGCCGGCGCCGGAGGGCCCCACGATCGCCGTCCGGCTGCCGGCGGGAACCCGAAAGCTGACCTCACGCAGGACCGGAGTGTCGGCGTACGCGAAGCTCACCCGGTCGAACTCCAGCAGGGCTCCATGGTCGATCTCGGCGAACCCAGCTCCCACCGGCGGCCGGGACGCGTCGAGGTGGCCGTCCTCTTCGGTCAGCTCGGTGATCTCGCGGATCCGGATCACCGCGCCCAGGGCGTTCTGCACCGCGGTGTAGGCGTTGAACACCTCGCCGAGCGGCATGATCATCATGAACAGGTACAGCAGGAAGGCGACCAGGTCCGCCACGCTCATCCCGCCGCTGGCCACCCGATAGCCGCCGACGCCGAGAACCAGGATGAAGGCGGCCTGGAAGGCGATTCCCATGATCGGCGCGATCAGCGCCATCACCTTGGCGAGCCGGACCCCGGTGCCGTACGCGGTTCGGGCCTGGCCATCGAGCGTGGCGATCTCGCGCTCGGTGGCGCCGGACGCCCGGATGGTTCGGATTCCGGGGATGGCCCGGGCGACACCGGCGGCCAGCACGCCGACCTGGGTCTGAGCCTGCAGCGTCAGCTTCTGGATCCGCCCGCCGAGCACGATCACCACGGCGGCGGCCAGCACGACGACGAGCAGGGTCAGGCCGAGCAGCAACGGGTCGAGCAGAGCCATCGCCACCAGCGAGCCGATCGAGACCAGCACCCCGGCCACCGCGTCCACCAGGCCGGAGGTCACGACGGTGCGCAGCAGAGTGGTGTCGGAGCCGACGCGGGAGACGAGGTCGCCGGTGCGGCGCCGGTCGTACTCGGCGATCGGCAGCCGGAGCAGCCGCTGGGTGAGCCTCTGACGGGTGCCCAGCACCACGGCCTCGGCCGTGCGCTGCAGCAGGTACTGCTGGATACCGCCCAGCACTCCGCTGCCCAGCAGCAGCGCGAGCAGCAACATAACGGCGCCGCCGAACGGCCGGCCCTCGCTCACTCCGCGGATCACCTCCGCCACCAGGGCCGGCTGGGCCAGGAACAGTCCGGCGCCGACCAGCGAGATCACCACGACGACACCCAGGGTCCGGACGTGCGGACGGAGGTACGGCCACAGGTCCCGCAATGGCGCCCGGGGACCCGGCGGGAGGTCCCCGGCGCCGGGCTCGACCGCCGGAGCCGGCTCGGTCATCGGCCGTACCGCTTGTGCACGGCCTGGCGGCTGACGCCCAGGGCGGCGGCGATCTCAGCCCAGGTGCACCCGGCGTTGCGCGCCCGGCGAACCAGGATCTCGGTGCGCTGGTTCGCGTCCGCCTGCAACGCCGCCGCCGCCCGCAGGGCCCGCAGGGGGTCGGTGTCCTCCAGCGCGGCGAGCAGGGACTTGGTCGGTTCGGTCTGCACCATGCTGTCAATCTAAGTTGACAGGTCGCCGACGTCAACCAAGGTTGACCGAATTGTTCCTTCGGAGTCGCCCTGGGGGATGGAGGACCGTACGCCGGCCGTAGCGAGGTCTTAACTGGTCATTGATGCCCAGTACTCGCCGCAGACGTGACCACCTTGTCGTCGTGACGGCGGTCGGCCTGCTCCTGCAGATGGCTGTGGCGATGACGACGACCGCGGTGCAGCAGACACCGGTGATCGACGAGCCGGTGTACGCCGGGTCGGCCGTCGTGCAGTGGCAGCAGCACAGCCTGCGGTACAACGCCGAGCACCCGCC